>JBILTA010000393.1:0-5447 GCA_044371785.1 Pirellulaceae bacterium
ACTGCCTTTCTAGCGGGAACTCGTTCTCGTACAGGGGACTTTCACCCCACAAGTTAGTCGGTATGCCAGGCATACCAATGCGGTGAACCGAAGTCGCCGTTTAGCTGGCATTTTGAACACAAAGTCCTTTGGCGGCGACTCGGTTACCGCCGCCGTTCTGCCTTAGATAAAACTGATGGACACATTCGACGATCTCGAAAAACCGTTTCCTCTGTTCAAGGCACCGATCGCCCACGCCAGGGTCGATGGCCCGGGACTTTGCGTTTGCTGCAAGTCGCACGCTGGGATTCGATTCCATGACGCCTGCTACGAATGCTTTCGCTCTGGCAACATCGACGCAGTAATCGATACCGAGTTCGGAATGGTAACACGCGATGACGCAGTCTTGGGGCGTACCCATGGTATCCCGTTGCACGATCCTTCCTCGGTCACCGGCTACAAGCTCACTCAACATCCGGTCGACCCACGATTTCCCGATGATCGCTGGTATCACGTGCATATCAATTCGGAACACCTTAACGAATTACTCCGCACCCCGAAATATCACACATGGCAGGGCGAGACTTGGTTGTTTTGCTGCCAGAGACCAATGGCGTTTCGTGGGGCATTACCCGCTGACATGTTCTCTGGCGATTTAGATAACCTACTAACTGAGATCGCTGACTTCCTTTCGTCGCCCGACTGGCAACGAACAGCTGGCGAGGGGCACGGATCATTTACTTACTACACTTTTACTTGTCCTGTCTGTAACGCCATTCGCTACAATGAGGACTGTGACTGACGAGCAAGATTGCAGAACAATCGCATGCACCGGAGTCGCGGGTCCGGCGTTTCTCCAGTGGAGCGTCACTCGCCGCGACCGCGGTGATGCCAAGCGTTATTGCTCGAATGACATCTACACTCGAACAACTCGAAAACGACATCTGGCCGGAACCAGACGTTCATACATCGCTGATTGACACGTGCCATCGCCTTCGAAAGGTTCCGATTGATGACCTCAGTGCTGGAGATATTCGAATGCTCTTGGGGCAACGGATCGGCGTCAGACATTTAGTGTCTGTTGCCATACAGTTACTCGATGCCGATCCAATGCTCGATGCAACATTCTTCCCCGGTGACCTGTTGACGGCGGTATTGCGTGCCGACGTCAACTACTATCGAGGATTTCCGAAACTTCAAAACCAACTTGTCTCTATCGCATCTCGCGCGCAGCGATCTATTGCGGAACTCGAGGAATTGCCCAGGTCACTCCAAGACTTGGTTACTATACTGAGGGAGTACGAGCAATAACAAATGAAGGATTAGATGTTGCGTTCTTAACGGAGAGATTGCGCAGTGTTGACCGCACAACTGAGAGTTGAGTCATTGGGTACAGAACTAGCATCGCTCTGTTTGCGTAATCGATTCATAGCTGAACTCAACTTCCCAGAAGCTCTACCGCTGCTCTCTGGCACGCAGCAAATGGTTCAAGCGTCAATCCGGTCTTCCAAACATAAAATATCTCTTTAACTTGATGGAATGTCCGGTCCATCAAACTCGCCTTCTCAACTTGCTAATCTTCTTCACGGCCGGTCGATCGTTTTGGATCAACAGGCACAAATTCGGCGTTTTCTCGATCAGTACCACTTAGAAACTCATCACTTCTTTTCGAGACATGAAGATCCGGTCGCAGTGTTCGCCGATGCGGCAACGAGCTATGCCGATTACTTTCATGTTCTATGGCCGGTTTTGCCTTCGATTAAAGTTGGCACCCTACAAATGCCTCTGGGCTTCTCTCGGTATTGCCGTGCACTTTTTGCTTTGGATCGGGAGAGCTTTCTAGCGATCGCTCAGGATGTCTGGGGATGGGAGCCAGAAAATCCAAGTGACCTTGCTACGATTACGGATGCTCCGGGATTGTGGGGGACAGAAAATGCCATTCTATATCTGGATCTCGGGAATCCGGATGTTGTTGGTACGTCCGTTTCATCGCCAGTTCGTTTGGAAATGTATGCTCTGCCTCCGCTTCGGATCTCTGCCGATTCACTCGAACTGATTGCGTTACCGTTGGTCGATATCCGTTGGTTCTGGCAACATACGTATCCGACTGCTCAGCCCTCGATCGAAAGTTGGCCTTCATTTTTTGAATCACTGCGCATGCAATTGCCCGGCCATAGTAGTCTTGGGGCTTTTGCGTTTCCTGACAACTTCCTGGAACTTACCTGCGAGACGTTGCCGGATATCGCACTGCAAACAACGACGGTACCGATCGTTCGTTTGCTTGATGCAGCGACTCATTCGCTGGGTATGCGGGGATTTGTCAACAATCGCGAAGGGAGCAATCCGCGGTGGGGATTCGCGTATCCGCCAGCTTCCATGCAAAAATTTGATCAGCTCGTTAAAGATGCGGATTTCAAAATTGCAGGTGGTAAGCCTGGCTCGGCAGCGAATTATGGATACCTGAAGATCCATGGGCGGCGGGTGACGGATGGAGTGGAATTAAATCGACGTGATAGCGCGGTGTCGTCCCATGCACTGCCGGATGGAGCGAACTCGATCTTCGCTAGAAGTCTTTATACCAGTTACAGAGTCGATCCTACAAACAGCGAGGAAGCAGCATACTTTGAAAACGTCTCGCAGTGGATCGCCAAAACACAAAATGAATGTAAGGGAGATGGAGTCTATTTGACCTTTGGCGGGCCGGGGCCGTTGTTTGATGATTTCGATGCGCTGTGTGGGCTCGATTACATCGAACAAGTCTTCGATCATGAAGGTGAGGCAACTTGGATCAGCCACTATGTAGGCCTACCCTCTGGCTGGCAACCACAAGCGATCTTGCTCCAACCTTCACCATCCACCACAACCACCACAACTGGCCCGATTCAGGGAAGTCCATGCTCTGGTAAATGCTCCTGGGTGAGCAATGATGGTTTCAAATGGGATCTATTGAATAATAACTGTGCTCCTGCTACCACAACCACGACAACCAGTTCCGGCGGGCCAACAACCACCACAACCACGTTGCCAGCGACTTGTCCGCGTAGGCCCAGGACGACAACGACAACAGCGAATCCGAATTCATGTTCCTGTTTACCGCCGCTGTTTTGTCCGATTGCAGCGGGGGATTGCACGGAAACGAGTTGCGCTCGAGAAGTCGGTAGCGTAACGCACTGCACTAGTACCACGACAACCACGACCTCTAGCCCCACAACGACCACTTGTGATTGCAATACGACAACGACTACCACCGCGCGACCTGGCTGTGGGGGTGGCTGTACGTGGATCATGCTGGGAAATGGTCAAATTGTATTGCTACAAAGCGATTGTGCTCCGGAATGCCCCTGCTCTTATCCTGGCGGGGCAAGCTTATGCCAAACCGTCACCAGCCCCTGCCAAGTTCCTCCGCCACCTCCACCTCCTCCTCCACCGGTTCCATGCTCGGGATCGTGTGAATGGCTGTGTGTGGCCGATGGACGAGGCTGGCATATCGTGGCTAACGGTTGCCGAGGAAGCAATTGTAGCTGCGTTCCGCCGTCGGATTTGTGCACCTGCGGTCAACGTCGCAATGTTCCGTGTGCCTCTCCGCCGCTTGCAACTACTACAACGACCACGGGAAGTGGTTCCTCGCCGCCATCTTGTGGGTATGGTACTTGTTATCCCACCACGACAACTACCACCGGAACATCGACCACACCCAATCCCTGTCCGGGACCGTGCCGATATCGCTGGAGCACTGTGTCATACGGCTGGCAACTGATCGTCAATTCGTGTGGGCTGTGTGGTTGCATCGGTCCACCGACAGAATTGGGAACGAATGATTGTGATGTGCGAGCTGTCGGTTGCAATTCGAATCCAACCACCACGACGATCTCACCGACAACTACAACGACAACGGTGATGGGAGCTTGCTGTTATCCCGGACCGGGCAGTACGTGCGTTTATCCGGTATCGAGTGCTTATTGCGCGGATCTCGGTGGAGTCTTCCACGCTGGAAGCAATTGTATTCCTGATCCTTGTAGTGGCACGACTACGACATCGACGACAACTTCCACCACTACCACGACGACTACGACTACAACAACGACCACCACAACCACAACTACGACTACCACCACCACGACAACGGTTTGTCCATGTCCCTATATCGAATGCGGTTGCGCTAGCGGTAGTGCTACGCCGTTGTGTGCCCCTGGATTCACTTGGAGCTGTGCCTCGTGTGTATGTGTGGCCGTGACGACAACCACAACCATTCCACCGCCACCTACTCCTACAACGACCACAACGACTTTAGGCGGTCCCACGACGGGATTGCCTCCGCCACTTTAACCTCGGATGCCCTTGGGAACTTATTCTTATGAAACCACTGAATGTCCACCAAACTTACCATCGGTATGGCGACCTTCGAAGATTTCGATGGCGTCTATTTCACCTTGCAATCGTTGCGCATGCATCAGGATTTGAGACCCGATGACGAACTAATCGTTATCGATAATAGCCCCTCGACTCCTGCTGGCGCTGCCACTCGGGATCTGTGCCATTCGATCGGCGCTCGTTACATTCCCTTCGCCGACAGCACTGGTACCACTCAAACTCGCGAACAAGTTTTTAAAGAAGCTTCTGGCGATGCCGTCCTCTGCATGGATTGTCATGTGCTGCTTGCACCCGGAGCGATCCAGCGGCTCAGGCATTGGTACGATCAACATCCCGAATCACTTGATCTCTATCAAGGGCCGATGCTGCTCGATTCACTCGGCTGGTTCAATACGCATTTTGATCTTATGTGGCGCGGGCAGATGTGGGGCGTCTGGGGTAACGCGTGGCGATGTGATCATGGGCTCTTCAGCGTTCAGAAAACAGCCGATGATCGCTGCCTCTATGTACAACTCGATGCTCGGATGACTCCTGCACCTGCATCTTGGCAACTACCGGACCTCCCTTATTCCGGACATCCTGTTGCCTTATTCGAAGCGGGGTATCGCCTGGCTGCCGCTAATCCTGATGACGAACCGTTCGAAATCCCCGCGCAAGGGCTCGGACTTTTTACTTGCCGGCGCGAAGCCTGGCTCGGATTTAATCCACACTTTCGAGCTTTTGGGGGTGAAGAAGGCTACATCCATGAAAAGTATCGCCAGCATGGTCGCAAAACGCTTTGTTTACCTTTCTTGCGTTGGTTGCATCGATTCGCTCGTCCGAACGGAGTGAAGTATACGCTCACCCAAGAAGACAAGATCCGCAACTACGTGCTGGGCTTTCAGGAACTGGGGCTCGATCTGCAGCCGATTCATGATCATTTCGCCAGTGAGGGGATGCGTGAAGAAACTTGGGCTCGGATTGTGGCTGATCCGATTGGTTTCCGTGTCGACACTTCCAAGCCCGTTCGCAGCAGTTCTGGACGCCCCATCTTGCAGCCACAACCACCCCATGCCTACGACCTCGACAGCACCTTCGAGTGGCTTAGACACCAGCCG
>JBILTA010000394.1:0-5444 GCA_044371785.1 Pirellulaceae bacterium
CAGCCCATCAATCCTGATGAGCCGATGGTTAGCTCCAATCGCCAAACCATTGACATTGATGCGGTTGCGATTGCTCTGCGAGAACGCTTGAATCCAGGCGGACAAAAAGAGTTGTCGATTCGCGGTTACGGTCAAAAGCAAATCGAAATCGTTGTTCCCAACGTTGATCAATTTGAAATCGATGAAATCAAACGCTTGGTATCCAGCGCCGGCACTCTTCAATTCCGTATCGTTGCTAACTCACGCGACCATGCTGATATCATTCAAGCGGCTCGATTGCAGTCGACTTCGGACAATCAGAATATTCGCGTATCACGAGATGTGCGAGCCGCAGACGGACACTTGATTGGCCGCTGGTATACCGTTGGACGTGAAGAAGCTCGAGCCGATGGCGTTCGTCCTTTGCGAGAAAACGTTTTGGCAGATATCTCGCGTGATTCAAAGACCGGCCGCATTTTGGAATTCCCAGCTCTAGAAGGTGATTATGCGGTTGAACGCTGGTTGGCATCGCAAGAGATCGCTGACGTCGATGTGCTTATCGCTCTAGAAAAAGCGGGACAACCTTTCCCAGAAGTGAATGGGGAAGACTTATCCCGAGCCTCAAGTACCGTCGATAAGGCTGGTTCACCGGCCGTATCGTTCAATATGAACGTAGCGGGTGCCCAGAAACTCCTGGCTCTTACTGCGTCCAACCAACCTGAAGGTGGCTTCAAGCGTCGTATGGCCATCATCATGGATGGTCGTGTACTTTCCGCTCCGTCGCTCAATAGCCCAATCAGCAACAACGGTATTATCGAAGGCCGCTTTACACGCGACGAAGTAGATTTTATGTCC
Organism: Pirellulaceae bacterium; assembly: GCA_044371785.1. Taxonomy (GTDB): domain Bacteria; phylum Planctomycetota; class Planctomycetia; order Pirellulales; family Pirellulaceae; genus JAFLCP01. The sequence continues at coordinate 835 of JBILTA010000394.1, forward strand.
AGCGTGTTGAAGTCGGGACGTTTGCCTGCCGTTCTTGGTAAAGAACCGATCAGCCAAAGCCAAATTGGTTCGATGTTAGGCGTGGACACCATCAATAAGGGCCTATTTGCTTCGGTCGCTGCCTTACTAGCAACCTTTATCATGGTGCTCTTCTACTATCGCTTTAGCGGTATCATTGCTTGTCTGGCCCTGATTTTGAACACAGCACTCGCTTTTGCTGTGATGATCGCCATCCGCCAACCATTGTCACTTCCAGGTTTGGCCGGTTTGGTTCTTTCGGTAGGTATGGCAGTGGATGCTAACGTTCTAGTCTTTGAACGTATTCGCGAAGAACTCGCCAAGGGCTCCAACAAACGCTCCGCCGTTCGCAACGGTTTCGATCGTGCCTTCACCACCATCGTTGACTCCAACTTGACCACACTGATCACGGCCGGAGTTCTTTACGCGGTAGGTACCGATCAGATCCGTGGTTTCGCAGTTACCTTAGGAATTGGTATCTTGGCCAGCATGTTCTCTGCTGTTTATGTAGCTCACCTGCTGTTCGACATCGCGGAACGCTTCAACCTTTTGAGCCTTAGCATGGGAGACGCAATCGGTTGGGCCAAGAAAGCCTTTTTGGGAAGCCGCGACATTGACTTCATGGGCGCTCGTAAAGCTTGTGTGTCTCTCTCTTTGCTTTTGATCGTTATCGGTGTTGTTGCGGTCGTTGTCCGCGGACGGAATATTCTGGACGTTGATCTCAACGGCGGTACCAGCGTGGTATTCCAATTGCAAGAACCCGTTGCCGAAAATGAGATTCGCCAATTGACTCGCCAAATCTTCGATAAAGACGAGAACAATAATCCGATTAGCACGACATTGTCGCTGATTCGAACCGCTGAAGCACCAGACGGAACCGTCTACCGACTCGATACATCACTGTTCGAGGAAAACGAACTTAAGTCTCGTTTGGTGGAAGGCTTTTCCAAGGAAGGTGGTCCAGAATTGGTTACCTTCAAAGTTGAAACCAACAATGCTCCAGCAACTGAGAAGAGCTCGGATGCAAGCGATCGTGTTTCTCCTCGTCGACAGGCCCGCTTTGTTTCTTACCAAGACCCAAGCCCAGCTGCTCCAACTGCCCCCGAGGCCCAGCCTCCGGCAGAAACGCCAGCGACTCCAGCAGCTGAAACTCCAGCTCCTGCAGCAGAACCAGCGACTTCACCAACTCCTACAACCCAGGCTCCTGCTGCTGTGAATCCTGCACCCGCAGCGGAAGTTACCACCGATGCGGAAGTTCAGACGCCGCCAAACAATGCCGCGACGGGAACTGCACCAGCAACCACTCCCGATGCGACTGCACCTGCGGCTCCCGCTGCTCCGACGATCACTTCAACACTCAACGTCGCGTTTAAGGCTAGTGCTGGTAAACAATCAGCAAGAATCGAAGCTCAAAGCCTCACTCGAAAATTGATCGATGCGGCTGCCGCAGTTGGCTTTACTATCGTAGATGCACAGATCGGGTTGCTCCCGAAAGATGCTCCTGCAGGTTGGACTCGTGATTCCACCACAGGATTCGATCAGTGGGAAGTCACATTGCCGCTTGATAATGCCCAATCCGAACAAGTGGTCGCTGGATTGCAAAAACTCCTCAGCACAGAACCCGTTTTCTTGTCCTTGAGCGAAGTTCGGCCAACCGTCGCGGGCGAAATGCAAGGTAAAGCGTTCGGTGCGGTTGTGATTAGCTTGTTCTTTATCACAGCCTATATCTGGTTCCGCTTTCAAAAAATCGCTTTCGGTCTGGCCGCCGTGGTCGCTTTGATTCACGACGTCCTAATCACCTTAGGCATCGTGGCTCTCTGCCATTGGCTGTCTGGACCATTAGGCTTCTTATTGATCGAAGATTTCAAAGTTAACCTGGCGATGATTGCGTCTTTCCTAACAATCATCGGCTATTCGCTGAACGATACGATCGTGGTGTTTGATCGTATTCGCGAAGTGCGAGGCAAGAGCCCCAAGCTCACTTCGGCGATGGTCAACTTGAGCGTCAATCAAACTCTCTCGCGAACATTGTTGACCTCAGCAACCACAATCGTCAGCGTACTATTGCTTTATATTTTTGGTGGTGAAGGTATCCATGGATTCGCCTTCTCGCTCTTCGTCGGTATCATCGTTGGTACTTACAGCTCAATTTATATCGCAGCTCCAGTGCTGTTGTGGTTGGTTGAACGTCAAGAAACTTCCAAGGTCAATTAACGTTTTAGAGAAAAGCAATCGAACTTAACGGTTGATTCAATTGGGGTGGCCTAAAGCCACCCCATTTTTTTTGCGCTGCTTGCCTAATCGGAACTTTCTCAGTTTCTCCGAACTTTCTTCCGCCAAGCGTCGATCTCAAGATTGTTTCCTATTCTACATATCGCATCCGCTTAACACCAAAAGAGTGGAGACGATAAAAAGGAACATTGAGTCATGTGTTGACCTCAGGATTGCAGGTCAATCGATTCTACAACTCCGCTTCTGTCTCATGGACGTTGGCATAGCGGCAAGCCATATGTCACCGCACCATGTCAGACGAATCGAATCCCAAGAACATTGCCTCTGTATGGATTCTTGTTGTCCTTGTCGGAGGGCTATCGGTACCCTTTTGGCGTTGGGATGATTCACCCACTAAACGCGATGAACCGCTTCAATGGGTCGAGCCAAATGCGGGTCCCAACGCAACCGATCGCGCTTCACAGTCGCCGACACAACATAGCCTAGTGTCAGCTACTTCAAGTTCACAGCCCGATCAAGCTGCGCAATTGCTGCAAGAATTTGTAAACAGCGATCCAGGTCTACAAATTCAAGATGCCGTCAAAGAGAATGAACAACGTCCTGGTATCCCTAAACAATTCCAGGGTGAGGGGGTTCCTTTAACAGATATCAAACCCTGGTTGCCAAAACCAATTGGCTATGATGCCACTCCGTCGGAAAAACAAAAACTCGCCGGCACCGTGAATGGCCCAATTCAAGCGCCATTGTCGGGCACAACTAGCGGTGGCGATCCCAATAGCGTTGCTCAGTCTAAATCGCCCCAATCCGAATGGCCCGATCATGGTTATCAAACCGGAAGCTCAACGATTTCTCCACCAACGATGTTCTATCGAGCTGATCCAACTTCCAATGTTGCAACTGGGACTTCAACCTCCAATCCCGCCGCGTCTGTTTCCTCAGGACCTGCCGCACCTGCTCAAAACTCGCCCGGTCGCATGGTATCTTCCCATAACTCAACACCCTCCGACCCTCCCGCTCTGCTTGAAGCATATCCAACTTCCTCTGTAGCCTCCCCCGCTTCTGAATCGCAATCTCGCGGTGGTAGTCAAGTCAAGGTAACGCCATCGCCCGCGATCACTCCTCCTACCAATCCCTTGCGGGCTGGATCCAGTCCTCCCGCGTCGTCTCGACGTCCGGGGACGATCATCTCGCAACCCAGAGCCACGTCAGGTCAATAGCTAGCATTCCTAAAGGGATATTTGAGTGCTGTGGAATTACGGTCCGTCAAACCAGCCTTGACCCACCCTTTGGATACACCTACTATCCGCGCTGAATAGGTACAGACCGGCCAGATTGGGACCTGGCACCGCTATCTTTTATAGAGGTGCATTTCCCTATCGGAGTCCCATTCGTGGCAAACGCTGTAGTTGTAGGGAAGCAACGTGGCAAAGATCAATTCGAACACCAGTGCCGTCGATTCGGCTCCTGTCGCTGACCAGTTTTCAACTGGCATCAGTACCGGCCGGATGCATCGCCGTTCGCTGTTTTCGATGATCGCGAGTTTTTCATTCGCGTTGAGTGGCTGCTCGCTTTTCAATACCGAAGCCGATTCCGAAAAATCCTCCTCCGAGTTCAAACTCCCAACGCCGCAAATGCCAGCGGATGCAGTGGTAATTGAACTACAATTCTTGCGGATGTCGGATGCCAAGATTGCAGAGGTCGATCAACTTTGGCAGATCACCGACGAACAAGTTTTACCTGTGCAGACACGTAAACGCTTGGAAGCCAACGGCCTAAGAATTGGCTTAGTACCAGGTGACATGCCCACTATCGTGCAACAATGGATCGCCGAAGCTCAACAACGATTACGCGATGAAACGTTGGAGCAAGCGAGTGTGGCCTCGAACATTTCGCTTGTTCCGAAGCAACTCACATTCCGGGCTGGCAAGCGCAAAGAAATATTGCTCCATGCTGAGCAAGAGAAGTGGATCCCCGTAATCTTTCAGGAAGGGGACCAACTCTGTGGCGAGACCTTTGAAGCCCCTGAATTCATCTTGGGAACTACCGCGATTCCGCATGGAGATGGTCGCGCCACGTTATTGTTTACGCCTGAGATCAAGTATGGGCAGGTCCGCAATGTGGTGGTCGGTAAAGAGGCCGCTTTTCGTTTTGAATGGCAACGGCAACGCCGCGCTTTCGACGAACTGCTTAGCCAAATCACGCTTTCGCCTGGCCAAACCGTCATTATCACTTGCACCGAGCCACCGAAAGGACTTGGCTCTCAGTTCTTTATCACCGAGAGTTTTTCTCGTCAGCGTGAACACGTGCTGGTATTGATGCGGTTATCTAAAACCCAACTTGATGAACTCTTCGATCCGGCT
>JBILTA010000395.1:0-5440 GCA_044371785.1 Pirellulaceae bacterium
CCGAACGCATAAGATCTACCTAGAAATGGCTGATGCATCGGATTCGACCCTCATCCCTGTAGGTTTAGCCTGGGATAAGATTCTTCAACAATCACCCGACCTCCCTCTTTATGACTTTGATGGTAATCATCAATCCTCTCTTGGGGCCGATCTTACTGCATTGGTCATCGCATCCGTGTTGACAAATCAACCCTGCGCAAATTGGCAAAACTTTTTGCCCACTACGGCCACGCGTGAACAATGGAAGTTCTTCACAGACAATGCGAATACGCCTGAATCTTCATCTCAGTGATCTGGCACTCTGGTCTCGAGAAGACGCAACCTCCATCAGCTCTTTTTGGATAAAAAACCACCGACAATTACGATCAGGATGAAAATCCCAATCACTGCATACCACATTCGAGCACGGCGTATATCGCGTGGATCCGACGATGCCGCCAGCTCCTCCGCTAGATCCGCTTGGTTTTCTTCGATCGACTTTTGGCAAAAACGGCAGACGGGAGTCTCCATTTCCCCAATAACTTGCTCCCCACAATAGACACAACTGCTCGGATTGAAATCACCCTCTGACTCTTCCTCGTCACTGGTCGAAGCCGTCAGCATGTATGAGCTAGGGGTCGCAGTAGTCGAACGCACGACTCGATAATCGGGCGGCGGCGATGTTTCAAAGGCCTTCATGGTTCGCATAAATGCATCGCGAACGTCGGGACGTAGTCGATCGCGCCACACTTGAGCTGACTCGTCGCGAAGTCGACACAATACGGCTAAAGCATATCCATACATTGGCATCGTTAGATATCCACGACGTTCAATCTGAAATTCTGATCCGTGGATATCGCTATAATTGCGATCTGCAATTACCGAATTGGCGAGAATGGGGCCATAACCCAAGAACACCATTAGTAAGTCGGTCAAGGGCTCATGGTCATACTCTTCCCCCGTAATTCGCCCGTGCCCGATCAACAAAACATGCCCCAACTCATGCACCAATGTAGACAACAGTGTATGCGGATCAGCCAATAGCCTCCTTCCGACCGTTATATGATTGACCTCGTTGAAATAGTGATAGGTTCCCAATGCAGTTCCGCTCTGGTGGAGAACAAGGTCTTCGTCGCTAATTGAATACTCAACAACATCACTGCGAACACCAAGATCTTCACAGAGTCGATCCAGCACAAGTCGCAGCGACGACTCATCGTTCGGATCATAGCCCTCGAAAAGCTGTTTATTGAGAGTCGCGATTTCTCGAGCACGAATCTCTCTCAAACCATACTGGTCAACGATCCAGCTGATCCGCGCATCGAGCCACTCTCGCGTTTCATCATCGATAGGAAAATCTGCGTTTGCAAAAACCATTGACTGACTTCTCCCATCTTTGAATAAGAAGTTCCAATATTCAAAGCAGCATTACTTTCTCACGCCGGATTTTGGATTGACTTCCAAACCTAGCTGCTCGCTTGGATCTACGTAGAAGACGAAACCGTTAAACATCTCGTCGACCGTTTGCGGACCATAGCGTACAGCCACTTTCGGATCTGGATTGTAAGGATTGTAAATTGAGTTATCAAAATGCGCTACTGCTTCAATGGCTGTACCCTTTGAAAGCACTTTTGTTCCAGGTGAGAGTTCATACCCTAACTGCCACTCGAAATTGTAATTAGGTATCTGCAGCAAGCACTCGCGTTCCGCGTCCTTCGTTGCAAAGAACGTCATATCGCGGCCGCGGACATGCATGTGCGTAAACATCCCCAACAAATCGGCTTCCCGCTCCAATGTATGTTTCGAGCGAATCTGGTAAGCACCTTCGTAGGGTGGAATCGTCCAACCACGTGGATCCAACACAAAATGGTGTAGTTGTTTCTGAACTTTGCCTTTCGGAAACCGAAGTCCAACTTGGATACGACACTTTTGCTCGGTTCCAGTCGTTGTATAGTGAATTTGTAAACCAAGCCCAGATCCCGCAGGGATTCGATAAGCAACCCCGTTACCAAACCTACCAAGATCCATCGGCTGCCCACCCGGCACGTAACCGGTAATAAAGGTATCATCACTGGCCCCCTTGGTAGTCACATAAGCCATATTGCAATGATGCACAACACTCGGATTCTCAGGCCTTATCTCAAATGCCTCAACCCAAGTTTCTTGGAAAAACACTTTCGGCAACACCGCATATTTGTAGGGCACAAAACCCGTCGCTGGCACCGTATGTTCCTCCAACATGGTGATCACCATGTCGGGTTCGCCTATCCGCCATTTCGAATCCGCATACTGGGGCAGGGGAGGGGCATCCGTCACATTTCCAGCCTGGCGATCCGATCCCAACCAAGCCAATAGTTTGGATTTGTCTTCTTCCGTCAGCGAAGCATCATTTTGAAACTTACCGTGAGCAGGATGCGCATACCACGGAGGCATGGTCTCATCTCGTACCACCTCCCGAATCATTTCCGCATTGCTCACTACATCTTCGTAGGACATCAATGCAAATGGGGCCGCTGTTCCCTCATGATGACAGTTGCTGCAATGCTTCAACATAATCCCAGCAATATCCTTATAGAAACTTAGGTCTTCAACTTTGACCTTCTCAACTGGTGCCGTGATGACACACCCATCGACTGTCGTTTCTGCAACGCTCACCTCTTTTCCAGCCAAGACATCATCAATCGCCATCTTCAAGTCTTCACGACTCGCCATGGGCTTAGTACCACCTAAACGAAACTGATCATCGACTCGACCACGATAACGAATGGTCTTTCCTTGATCCAACACGACACATTCAGGAACGCGGGTTACTCCTAGCGCATTGGCCACACTGAGGTCGTAGTCCTTAACCATCAAAAAAGGAATCGATTGATCCACCGCTTGCCCCGCCATATCCCGAATCGTATCGCCTGCACCTACATTGACTGAAACGAAAACCACGTCCTGCACGCTGTAAGTTCGACTCATTTCGATCAGCTTCGGAATCGACTTCTTCACAATGGGACATTGTGTCGTTGTAAAAACAAACACGTACGCCTTCTTGTCTCCCAAATCTGCCAAGCTCTGCGGAACACTACGAATATCCTTAAACCGCAATTCGTTGACTTTACTGCCGATTGGAACAACGGCCTTAGACGCACTTGGAGACTCTGCAAACAAAGCCGCCGTACACAGACCCAACAGCACAAAATAATGCGCTGCCAAGGTCAAAAGAGCAAACTTGAGGGGATTCATTTCGCTCATCATCCTTTCGAATAGACACCAATCCAATGACGCGGTCGTCGAATCCTGTTCGACGACCACGTCACGCTCCCTCATGATAACTCATCCGGAGTTGTTAAGGAAAGATTAGCGAATCACCAGTGGGAGCTGGATGATCCGAAAGAAGAGAAGCCGCTTCGGTTGGACAGGGCCCTCCGTACTCTTCTCTAGAAGGCTTTTCCGCCCGCTGCTCTTTGAGTTTTCGGGCACACGCGGGGCAAACAATACACTCCCTAGTGATTTGACTCCCTGAACCACCAGGATCATCGATGAGAAACTCTATTCGCTTCCCCATCTCATTCCAGCGAATTACCAGATTCGCCTTGCTGCGATAGGGATGCTGTACGATTCGAGTCTGACAAATGATACGACTAGACTTGATGCCTGAAGCGACCAATACAGAACAATTTTGGCAATAAAACAAGGGATTGAGCTTAAGAGAATTACCGAGTTGCTCAAGTTCGGCAAATAAAAGAAGACCCAAAAAATGTCCACACTTCCAAGAAAAGAAAGGGGGTGGAGGTCTTGCACGAATGTTCGTTAATGTTCGCAATTTGGCGAGCCAAGCTTGTTTCGATCGAGGGGCTCAAGGTCGATCGCAAATTGAGTGTTCAAGAAATTTATCAACAGCCACTCAAAAAGTAAAGCCTTTTTCCGCATATTCAAGCCATCGTGTGGGTCTGCTTCTTGTTCTGCAGGCTTTTGGGTATTTTTCGGCTATCAATAGTTCTGCCGTTCAATCGAAAAAGCTCCAATCGACTATCTTTTTTGCTAGAATCGTAATGTGCTTCCCGCAAGAGCTCTTCCTCCTTCCATGCTCACCTATGCAACGTTTTCACCGTAACTTGATCTTGATCGCGCTGTTGATAAATGGCTTGTCCCTACATGCCATTGCACAATCCGAGAAAGCCGATCTTGAGGCAGCCCAACTTCTCAAGCGACATTGTGTTGAATGCCATGGAGAAGCGAAACAGGAAGGGAGTTTACGACTTGATCGCCAATTGAGTGATGGCGCTGCGCACCTTGCTAATAGTCAACAGCCCGAAACTAGTGAACTTATCATTCGCGTCACCTACCCCGCAGGACACGCCGAGCGAATGCCACCTACTGGGCCGGGGCTTACGCTCGCTGAGGTGTCCATTCTCAAGCAATGGATAGAACATGGAGCGCGATGGCCCACTGAGATGGAAACTCTTGAGCATTGGGCCTATAAACAGCCTCAACAACTGACGGTTCCTTCAAACAATTCGGGAAAGGACAACACTGGGCCAAACACATGGTCCAGTTCTCCCTTGGATGCTTTTGTGCTTGAGAAACTAAATGCACAAGGTATGCAACCAGCTCCCCGTGAAAAGCCCGAGAAGTTGTTACGTCGACTCTACCTGGACCTCATTGGTCTTCCACCACCTCCGCAAGTCTCTATAGACTTCGCCGCCAATCCTACTGAGGAAAAGTATCACAACATCGTCGAATCGCTCCTAGCCCATCCTGGATTTGGTGAACGGTGGGGACGAGTTTGGTTAGACGCTGCCCATTACGCCGACTCACATGGCTTCCAGCGTGACGACTTGCGTGACCTTTGGCCGTATCGTGATTGGGTCATTCAAGCCTTGAACAATGACATGCCATTCGATCAATTCACAATGGAACAATTGGCAGGTGACTTGATCCCTAACGCTTCCGAACAACAAAAGATCGCGACAGGTTTTCTGCGTTGCACTCCAACAAATGTAGAGGCTGGCTCTTTACCTGAGGAAACGCGTATCGAACAGATCTTTGATCGCGTAAACACGATCGGTACGATTTGGCTCGGCTCCACTTTCGAATGCGCCCAATGTCATGATCACAAATACGATCCCTTCACCATGAAGGATTATTATCAAGTCTTTGCCTGTTTCAACAACACTGAAGCTGAAGCGAATTTGGCTGATCCGAAAGTTCCTAGCTCCATCAAGTTTCAGGGACCCTATTTGGAATTGCACGATGAGGCCGTCGAGAAACAACGGGCCGATCTGAAACTCACTTTGAACGACGTTCGCGATAAACTCCAGACTAGATCCCTGCAGATCGAGGAGGAAATGTCAACTTGGTACGCCGATTTGCAGACTCAAGCGTTGGCTGCCTCGGAATCCCATATCTTGCAGATTCGTCGCTTCGACTCGCAGGGAACTACGGATGGACATCAAGTTCTCGATGATGG
>JBILTA010000396.1:0-5434 GCA_044371785.1 Pirellulaceae bacterium
TTCTTTACCTGATCGAACAGTAAAGGCTCGTTTGCCATTTATTCTTCAGCCTTTCGGGGCCAAGTTGATGGCCCAGTCACCCATTGTGCCTGGCATGAATTTGGTGTTGAGCCAAATCGAGCAGTTGGAATCCGAAGCATTGGAGATGCTTCCAAGATGGATTGTGTCACAAAAGGATTGGCGAGAATCCGACTGGTCTTATTTATTGATACCGCGTGATCACTGGATTGAGTTCTTTGAGGTTGAGTTCGAACCTGGGACACCTAATGATGGAGGGCTAAGGGATCTTTTTAAGCTCTTCTCACGGCAGGAGAAAATGTCGGGAGCACAGCATCTGCAATCGATTGGTCGATGCTTGGATGATGAATTGGTTGACCAAAAAGGTTTGCATGGTAGGCAAGTGGAGGTGGATCAAATCGAGACACTTTTGTCATCTCGCAAGTGTCAAAGTGTGGCCTTAATCGGTAATCCAGGAGTTGGTAAAACGTCGATTTTACGTGAGGTAGTACGCCGTCGAGTTGCTCGCCGCAGTAAAGAGAATAACAAACAAATACGTCGCGAACGTGTATGGGCCGTAAATGCCCAACGTATCGTCAGCGGCATGATGTATCTGGGACAGTGGGAGGAACGCTGGTTAGGTATCTTGCGTGAGATTCATCGTAAGAATCATATCCTGTTCATTGAAGATCCGTTAGGCTTGTTGACGGCGGGTAAAACGCGGGACAGCAAGCTCAATGCGGCCGATGTGCTTACGGCATTCACCGCTGTCCATCCGATTCGAATCGTCACAGAAATGACTCCTCAGGCGATGGGTATTCTGAAAGTACGTAAGCGTGAACTGGCTGACCTGTTCTTGTCTTTCCAAGTCGAGCCGCTGAAACGTGAGGAAACGTTGGACCTAGTGATTCAGCGTACTGGTGAAGTCGAAGTACAACGCAGGAAGTTCTTTCATCCCGGAACTTTACCATTGATGATTTCAAGTACCGATCGCTACTTTCGGAGTGAAGCATTTCCTGGCAAAGTTGTGCAGATCATGGATGATTTGTGTCGCGATCGAACTTCGGGGATCGCCGGACGAGAAGTGATCGCAAGTATTCAGAAACGAACTGGACTGAAGCTGACTCGAGTTGCGCGTGATACGAGGGAATTAGAGCGTGATCTGAAATCGCGTGTTGTTGGTCAGGATGATGCGCTCGATAAATTGCTTCGTTTTATGGTTCGCGCTAATGCGGGGTTGCAGCCCGATGATCGCCCGCTCGGTGTGTTTCTATGTCTAGGTCCAACGGGTGTTGGAAAGACAGAAACGGCCAAGGCGATTGCCGAAGTGATGTTTGAAGGTGAGCATCATTTGTTGCGATTCGATATGAATGAAATCAATTCACCGTTGGCCGCTGAACAATTGATTGGCAACTTTGAGCAACCCGATGGTAAGCTCACTAGTGCGGTTCGGCGTCAGCCCTTTGCCGTGATCTTGTTCGACGAGATCGAAAAAGCGCATCCCGATGTGTTTGACTATTTGCTGCAAGTGATCGGTGAAGGTCGCTTGACCGATGCTGTGGGGCGTACCATTGATTTTCGCGATACGTTGATATTGTTGACAAGTAACATTGGAGCCAAAGAGGCCTCGAAGTCGATTGGTTTCGATTCTAGTGATGCACGGGCTGCCGATCACTATCGAAGAGCGGCAGCAGCATTCTTTAGACCCGAGTTTATCAATCGACTCGACGATATTCTGATGTTTCGTCACCTAAGTCGAGCGAATATTGAGCAGATCGCTCATATACAATTGGGAAAGATGATTGAGCGAGAGGGTATCCTACGTCGTAACATCTTTCTAAATGTGGCCGAGGATGCGATGAATTGGCTCATCGAACGAGGCTATGACCCACAATTGGGGGCACGAGTTCTGAAACGCGAATTGGAGCGTTATGTGGCCCAGCCGTTGGCGGACTCTTTAGCCGAAGAGTCATCGCAAACACATTGTTTGTTGCATATTCAGCGCGAAGGTGAGCGTTTGAGTACTCAGCCTGTCGTCTTGCCAATGAAAGCAAAGAAGACCTTTGTTCTGCCCACTGTCGAAGCGACATTGGTAGAGTCCCGCGAAGTTCTGAACCAGTTGCATCAGCAAAGTGAAGGTATCAAAGAGGAATGCAATTTTGAGGAAAAGCTCTCGAAGGATGTAATTCAATATTACGCGCTGCGTGAACAGATCATGCTTTGCGATGAGATACGCAAGCTTTTGGATATGATGAAGTCCGCGAAATCCCGATCCCTTGGTGGCCTGGTTGATACCAATATCCGGGGAGCCAAATCGAGAATGCTGAGGAATTATAGTGTTTTGCATGACAAGCTTTACAGCGAAGAGGCTAAAGCTGCGGACGATATCCGGGATGCATTAGAAGTGGAAGAGATTGTCCCATCTGCACTAAAGATAGAAGATCTTCAATGGCTATTACATGCCGAGCTTGAATTTGCCAAAGCGATGTTCGAATCGTTTCATGAAGAGGATGAAGTGCTGTTGTTTGTGCGAAGACTCACCTCGAAGAAGCTCAAGGAAATTGTGGCGAAGAATCTCTGCACATTATTTTACGGACATATCTCGCAAGCAGCCAGGGAAGGTTTCGGATTCGAAGTTGAGTTTTCGAAAGTGGTCACCAACGTCTGCCTGGGATTTGAAGGAGGAAGTGAGGATCGGGATCGCAGCATTCGGGAGATGGCGGCTAGTACCCAGCAGGTGGTTGCGGAAGCGGAAGGCTTGGGAGTGATCATACGTGGACTCGGGGCGAGGGCACTGACGAAGGCATTTGAAGGATTGTGGGCTTTCCAAGAAGGACGGCATTTGATGCGGGTAGGAAGCGTAACTTTGGCGTCTACGGACAAGGCAACCATCTCCCATTGCGAGACCGAACTGCAAAAGATATTGCATGTGTCTGACCCAATAAAAGAACAGCCACTTTCCGCAATTTCTAGAGATACTGAACTTCGAGCCGTAGCTCAAAGGACGACATTTACCGCTGGTAGCGACTTGAGCAATAGCGATGGCTTGACCCTAAATCCTCGCTGTTCAGTCCCCTTAGAGCTTGAGAATCCTCAGGCAAATAATCTGGCTCGCCGGTTAGTGCTCGATTGGATGCTTGTGGATAGATGTGGTGTCGAGGTGGCAGAATGAGTGTAAGTCAACTAGCACTGCTGAGTTATTCATCGAACGGGATTTACACGGCGCAGTGGTTGTATAAGCCGCAAGTGCAAACATTGGGTCCTACGCCTGCGCTCGCCCGTAAACGATTGGCTAAATTGATTGGCGAGACAGAAGATGAGTTTCTCTTGTCCAGTTATAGATCTTGGACAGATGGGGTAGTCTTCAGTAAGATTTTTACGGTGCAACCGTGTCGTGAAGTGGAAGGTCGCCGCGAGTTGGTAGGGACACCTGTAGCGGTTCCGTTGCGGTATGTGCGAGTAGAGCATACGAGTGGTCAAAAGAGTTGTTACCTGCCTGAGCTCAACGTGTGGACTGAATGGTCTACGGAAGGGGACCAGCCACCACCAGAACTCGAGATGGCCGTACGTCATAAAGCTGCAAACGTCACGCCGGAGAAGTTGCAGCGTTGGTGGCCACCTCTTTTTAGCGAAGTCGTACGGGTTTCCGTTAAAGGCAAGGAGCGGGGCTTGGCTCATTCCGAGCCACGACATGAATTCTTGGAGGGGATTGCTGAACCGATCAAAAAGAAGTTGGTTCCCTTTTTGCCACCCGATGTGCGTGCAACATTGCCGACACGCGAACTGCATGAATTTATTCAAGTGGGGGGTGGAATTGTCGTTGGCGAAGCGGGATGTGGTAAGTCAAGCATGATCGCGACAGTTGCTGTCGAGTTAGAAGCCGAACGTCGCGCGGAACGGAAGAAAATTCACGAATTGCAACGTGGTCGATTGCTGCCTAAATTCTGGCGAGCCAGTGTGCATCGCTTGATATCGGGCATGCAGTACCTCGGTCAATGGCAGGAACGTGTTGAGAGATTGATCCAAGCGTTAGCCAATATTGACGGTGTCTTAGTTCTGGATAACTTGCGAGATTTGGTGCGTTTCGGTGGTTCGTCGCCTCGCGATTCGATAGCAGCGTTCATCACCCCCTTCATTCGAAGTGGCCAATTAAATGTGGTGATAGAAAGCAGTCCGAGCGAGTTAGATGCCGTTCAGCAACTGGTTCCTGGCCTGGTCGAAGCTTTACCCATTTTTCGTCTTAAGCCGTGGGTTGTTGAGTCCGAAAGGCTGTTACTGCAACGGTTGATCGAACATCGTTTGCGTGAAACCAAGGTCACTGTACACACAGACGTGCCAGCAACGATCCAGAGGCTTTGTCGTCAATTTCAATCGGCGTCGTCTCCACCGTCAGCAACAGTTCGTTTTACCGAAAAGTTAGTTGACGAATTCCGTAAGCAGGAGTTAGTTCATGAATTGAGTGTCGATGAAACAGTGACACAATTCTCTCGGCTTTACGGTTTGCCTGAGGTCTTGCTGCGCGATGAACTCCCACTTAGAAGAACGGAAATCGTGACAAGTTTGATGCATGAGGTGATTGGTCAACCACGGGCTTGTGAAACGGCTGCAAGCGTGTTTAGTCGGATTAAGACTTCGTTGAATGATCCAGGGCGTCCTTTTGTCAACATGTTCTTTTGCGGCCCGACAGGCGTGGGCAAGACACAGCTGGCGAAAGCTTTAGCCAAAGCTCTGTTTGGATATCAGCAACATAAAACGCCATTGGTCCGAGTCGATATGAGTGAATACTCTTATCCTGGGGCAGGGGGTATGTTCATGCAAAACTCCAAAGGTGAGCCGGCCGCATGGTTGCAGCAAATTCGCAATCATCCTCTGTCGGTTCTGCTTTTGGATGAGATCGAAAAAGCATCACCAGACGTGTTTGATGTGTTGTTAAGTTTATTGGATGAAGGAAGGTTAACGGATCGTTTTGGCTTGACCACCAGTTTTCGTTCATGTGTGGTTATCATGACGAGTAACGTGGGTGTGCGTCGCGGAAGTTCGTTGGGATTTAGCGAATTAATGGATGTGGATTATGGTGCAGAGGTTCGTCGAGCGTTCCGTCCTGAATTCTTTAATCGCCTCGACCATGTGATTCCATTTTCAGCGCTGAGTTATGACGTGATTGTATCCATTGCAGCCAAAGAACTTGGTGAATTGGGAGAACGCGAGGGACTGCAACGTCGCCACATACGATTGGATTGGACCGATCGAGTGCTTGGGAAGATCGCTCGTGTTGGATTTCATCCTGAGCTTGGGGCGCGTCCGCTGCAGAAGGCGATCGAACTGACCGTGGTAGCGCCTTTGTCTCGTTGGTTAATTGATCATCCTGCGGCGAGCCAATGTCGTTTACTGTTGGATATGGAAGAAGATCAACTGGTTATTGTGATGGATTGACGGT
>JBILTA010000397.1:0-5415 GCA_044371785.1 Pirellulaceae bacterium
CAAGTTTACCCGACTTAACCATCAAGTCGAGTTGGTCGTCGACGATCCAGGGGTCGCGCAGAGATGCGGTTCGGATGACAATCTTCTGTAAGGGATCCAAGATCCAGTGGAGGCCGGAATCTAGGAACTGGTTGAATTCGCCATTGCGGTATTGAAGACCAACCTCGAAACCTCGAATGAATACCTTCTTTAGAAACATGATGTTCGCCTCCTTTCGTTATGGCGAAAGACTTTAGAGAGATGCAAAAAGAAATTAGGATAACTTGAAAGAAAAAAAGCGTTGGGGCAACTTCGAAAGCCGAATCACAACCTCGCAGTACGGGGAATGTTCTTTTTCCTGAATTCAAAGTGAGTTATGGACGGCGAAACGAACAAGCCGCTTGGACTTGAGCGTGAAACACCGTCTTAGTCTTCCTCGTAATACGGGACGTCCTTCAATCCGCAAGGTACTGGGAGTTGCTGTTTCACAAGAGCACGAATGAGACTTGATTTTCATCAGGAATCACAGCGATCTATGCGCCCTTGAAGAGCCGGTTGCAAAACAGATCCAAACCATTCGCCGTTGCCCTTTTGCCCATTGGTTGACGCTTGCGCGCCAGCAAGGTTGGTTACAAGCCAACTTTTCACGTTGACGGGAGTCGAACCCGTGACCGTCAGGTTCATAGCCTGATGCTCTACCCACTGAGCTACTCTTGAGAGAAAAGCCTTTAAAACCCGTCGCGGAACGGCATTCGCCAACTGTTTGTGCAGGGAGAACGACGCCTGCGGAAGCTCATCGCTCAAACGCACGCCTAGAAAAGAAGATACAACGAATCGAACGTTGTCTGCACGTAAGGGTAATTTAACGTGCTTGGCCGACCATGCCTTATCTCCCAACCTGCAGCCTTCATTTTTAGCGACAAGTTATGTCTATAGAGATGTAGCTCGGTAAGAAGGGTTCATTCCAAAAGGCCAGGTTACCTCCATTCGCGGTACCAGCGAGGGACGGACCGCGCGTAGCCGAAATAGAATGCGGAACACCCACCTACGACGGGTAACAGGTTGGTCGCAAAACCCGCCCGTCCGCTGACAAAATGCCCGAGGAGGTTGAAATACAAATGATCTAGCCTAGATTTCGCCCATAGCTTCAGCTACGCCGAAGACGACCTGCGTCATGCGCTGGTAGTCCAGTGTCTCAGGGGTATCGGTTTCTTGATGGTAATGCGGATTTCGCAAAAAGCTGGTGTCGGTTAGCATCAAGGCTCGGTAGCCTTGATCCCAAAAAGAGCTGTTATCGCTCAGGCGGATCTCGCGGATCTTTTCTGGCAAAACAATGGAGAAAAGAGGCATCTTGGGTGAACCGCGTTTGAACTTGCGGCGAAACTTCCAGCATATATTCCACGAGTTCAGGTTTCCTACCGCAGCTAAGAAGTTCCCTTTGTTGGGAAAGAAGCGATGAAGCCACTTAGGGATACCTGGTGGAATGGCTTGAGAGCCGAGTTCATCGCGGTAATACCCCACCATCTCCAAGCAAAGCATCGCATCGATCTTATCTCCTCGTTTTCGCGAATTGCGAGCGTGTATTTGGCTCCCCATAGAATCGAAATGAAAGTAAGGTGGTTCTTCACACGCAAAGGCAACGTAGCGACACCTCTTTCGCGTTTTCTTCTGCTTGAGCAAACGACTTACTTCGAGCATAACGGCTACAGCAGACGCATTATCATCCGCTCCGGGAGTAGAAGGTACCGTGTCGTAGTGCGCGCCGAGTAGGACAATGCGTTCGTTGTTGTGTCCAGGGGATTCGACTATAAGGTTGGTAGCTTGGTCGCCATCCGCCTCATAACATTCACGCTGTACGTGATAATCCATAGCCTTCCATTGGTTTTCGATATAGCCGATTGCAGCTTCGATCGACTTCGGTCGCTTCAAAAATCGCGGTCCGATCAATCCCGCAAGCCTATCGACATGAAGTTTCAAGTTGTTTTCGATACTTTTTTCAAGATTGTGATCGGTTGTCGGCATAAGGAGGAATTTAGGCGAAGCTCATCTGGATGACTACGGAACCGATTTGTAAAGTACACGTTTCCAATGGGAAAAGAAACAGCATGACCAACAGAACTTTTTCGAAGATGATCAAAGAATATGCGTCTCAAGCCAGCTGAATATCGTGATATCATGACACCGTCAGGAGTAATGCGCACTCATTGGTTCGCTCCAGTGGGAACGACCCCTCGTCCTGCTGTTATGTTGTACTCTGAAATCTATCAGATGACGGGCCCCATTGCGCGAACAGCTGCATTGATTGCAGGCCAGGGCTACATTGTTGCTGTCCCAGAGGTTTATCATGAGTATGCCGAACCGGGCGAAGCGTTTGCGTATGATACAGCGGGTACCGAGCGGGGGAATCGGCTCAAGATTACCAAGCCATTGTGTCAATACGATAGCGATGCGCGGGGTTTAGTAGAGTATCTCTGCTCTTCTTCGGAATGTAATGGTCGAATTGCGAGTGTTGGAATCTGCTTGGGGGGACATCTGGCTTTTCGGGCTGCTATGAATCCAGAAGTCAAAGCGGGGATCTGCCTCTATGCAACCGACATTCATAAACGGAGTTTGGGTGAAGGGATGAAGGACGATACCCTGGATCGCATGGGGTATATAAAGGGGGAAATGATGATGATCTGGGGAAGACAAGATCCACATATTCCTGATGAGGGACGCAAGTTGATTTATTCAGCAATGTCTCAAGCAGGCGTTTCCTTTACTTGGCACGAATTTAATGGCGAACATGCCTTTATGCGGGACGAAGGGCATCGCTACGATCCTAGTTTGGCGCATGTGGTCTATACGCTGATTTTCCACCATTTGCACAGCCACTTGGAAAGCTGAAATTTCCACTTTTTTGCGAATGATCGTGGCCTTGTTCCCCCCTAACCTTCGCTGCGATCCAGTTACGGGTTAAGCAACGCCCATCTATCGTGGTTTCATACGATGATGCCGATCCAACAGAAGATGTGTAGGATAAATACGTCGGCAGCCCGCTCTACTCTATTGCACGCTCATTCCTGCTTGGCATGCAGACTGCGATAAAAGTTGCGGGCCTCGATGAATTCAGCCATGGCTTCTGGTTGGAGAACACCTTGTTGCTGCTGCAAAGCAGTCTCGATTTGACCAATCAAATAGTCGAGCTGAACGATTGGGGGGCGGATAGGTTCATTCGCAAGACTAAAGTACCAAGGGGCTGAATGCGCAAATCGCTTGCGTCCGTCAGCTTGCTCGGACCAAGTACGCACGATGGCCCAGCCAGACTCACCTATTTTTAAATTCCCTTCTCCTTCAAAGCGGTAGGTTCCTAATTCAGTTTTTTGCAATGTTGGCTCAAAAGATGTGTGAACCTTGCCATTGATGATCCATTCTATTTTGGTGATCGGCGTAAGACTTTCGACTTCGCAATTCCAAGCAACAGATTGAGATTGCTTCGACTCGCTTTTGAACTCGTGCCCAGGAAGTTGCTGTTCAATGTTCGCCATCAGCATGGGGCCGGTCGTCACAAATGATCGACCTTGCTTAAGTCCAGCGAGCCAACTATCGGTTGAAAAGGGAGAACCGGTATGAACATAAACTCGGCTGTATCCCAACGGGACTGGATGGACACCTGAGGCCGTACCCGCAGTTGGGCTAAGCCGCACTCCGCAGTTGAGCAACGCATAATACATCTCAAAACCAAACTGCAACCAGCCCCATTCCGTAAGTACACCAGGAGATTCTTGTTCGATCGGTGCCCAACTCGGCAGCGGCATCCCAGCTTGCTTGAAGCCAAAATTCGTACGCCAAACACTGTTGTTAGATAGTTCAAAAAGATCAACCTTGGCCACAGGGATTAGCATTAAGGACCAGGGCCAATTGTGTTTATCCAAATCCAGCAATGCCCCTTCTGCTTTCGCTTGTTCGGCGATCGGGCGAATGGGTGGAGCCGTTATCATAAACGGTTCGCGATGATTCAAGATGAAAAGTGCGCCTAGCACGTGTCGTTTATCGCCGACCGTAAATATTTCATACTCGGTATTGCGAGGAAAGATAATGTAGTTCTCGGCCACTTCGATCGGTTCGTAACCAATATCCTCCCGAGGACCAAAAGGCGAAGGACCATCGGAGCGGAGTGGAGAAGGGGCTAAGTCGGGGAGACGATCGGAGCGAATGGTCCAGTAGGTAACGGGAAAGGTCACGTTCAGTTCTTCTGCTAGCATCACATTCGGCAATTCGGCGATACGTCTGTGGACATGTGTTTCGCCCGAATACCAACCTTTTTTTGACACGTCTGACCAGCGTTTCAATCGAAAGGTATGTCTGTTTTCTTTCGATGAAACCTGCGCATCGATGGTAATGGTTTGCCGCAGTGGGATGTACTCTTTCCCTCGTTCAATCTCGATCTCGTACTTGCCCTTCGGTAAATTCGCAAAGAATGGATGAGCAGATATGGTTGTATGTTGTTCGATGGAGTCAGGCATCTTGACCCATTCCTCTGTGTAGGGCCAAGCCGACCCCACGGAGGATGCCGACCTTACGAAATGAAATGTACCGTTTTCATCTCTAATGTAGATTCGTGCCGGTATGGGGACATTACTGTTCGCGTCGATGACTTGGGCTTCGAAACGAATGAACTCAGTCGTTCCAATACCTTGTCCTGTGAGGAAGTGGGTTGATGCCAAAAGAATGGCAAAAAAAAGAACTGTTATCTTTGTCATAGTGCGTAGCGATTTCCGGAGACGTACAAATGTACGTGAACGGGGGTGAATTCAGAAATCCGCAGTGGATGTGCGTTTGGATTCTCGGGATGTGATTTCGATCGAGTCGACTTCCACGATTTGTGAATTGGCTGGGAAATAGATTCGCACGATTCCCAGGGCGGAGTCAGCTGGAATTTCGACGGTAATTTCTTGCCACTGGTCGCTGGTCGATCGGTACATAACGACTTTGGCTGGGGCACCTGGTCCGTCAGGCAACCAGTCGACATGCGCCTCACCGACAGAGCCCTTGAGTCGAAACTTAACTTGGCTAGGACCCTGATGTTTGCCAGCTGCAAAACCAAGAAAACTATTGGGGTTGAGTTTTTCCAATTTCAGGCTGCCGCCTTCGACGAAACCTTGGCAATTTCTTACTTTCCAACCTTGGAGGACGGCATCGTTCTCATCTTGGATCCACTTTCCATTTGTTAAGGTGGAGGAAGCTGATTTTGTGGCGCTAGTACGTTTAGGTTGTGATTTACCTTCCAAAGTTGGGTCGTATTGGCTTGGATCAAATCGTGGGTTTGGAATGGGAACTACGGCATCTGTTTCGTTTAGGAACAGTTCAATCTTATTGTCAAGTTCGCGAACCAGTTCGGGATGGCGGTCTGCGAGATTGACGGACTCACCCAAGTCTTCTTTTAAGTTAAACAGT
>JBILTA010000398.1:0-5413 GCA_044371785.1 Pirellulaceae bacterium
CTGCTCGATCCAGAACTAACCATCACGCAACCTGAACGCGTTACTGCTCTCACGGGTATTGATGCGATATCCCACGCTTTGGAAACCTATGTCACCAAACGGCGTAACACGATGTCGGTTTGCTTCTCCCGCGAATCATGGAAACACCTGGCTACAAGTTTCGCACGCGTGCTCCAGCAACCCACCGATCTTGACGCTCGCAGCGGCATGCAACTCGGAGCCGCTCTGGCTGGTATGGCCATTGAATCCTCGATGCTTGGCGCTGCTCACGCTGCCGCTAATCCGTTGACGGCCCAGTTCGGTGTCACACATGGACAAGCTGTTGGGGTGATGTTGCCCCATATCATTCGCTTCAACGGTCAACAATGTGATGCCTGGTACGCGGATCTTCTGCGTGATATTCAGCCCGCATTGGGGACACTTGAACCAGGTGAAGCGACACAGCGTTTAGCAGATGTGGTTACCGGTTGGGTCAAACTTGCAGGCTTGCAAACAACCATTCAACCACTCGGTATCGCTTCGACCAATATTGTGGATTTAGCCATCGATGCGATGAAACAATGGACCGGTACATTCAATCCTATCTCCGTCACTCAATTGGATTTCGAGAAATTCTATGAATATGCTCTATAGTGCCAAAACGAGTATGTGGCTTCGAGTTACGTCATTGATTGCTCTGGGCATGCTGGGGCTTGGAACGATCAGTCTTGAAACATCTTGGGCCCAAACACCGACGGATTCTCTCAATGGTAAGGATCAATGGCCCGTCTATCGTGGCACGTCTTTGTCAACGGGAGTCGCTGCTTCGCCCCTTCCAGAAAAGTTGACGGTGGCCTGGAAGTTTGCCGAAGACCTCGGCCCGGTCGAAGCAACCCCCGTGGTTCTAGATGGGATCGTGTACGTCGGTGATGTCGATGGTCATTTTGTGGCTCTCGATTTGCAAAACGGTAAACTCAAGTGGCGACAAAAATTCGAAACAGGCTTTATCTCTTCCGCTGCCGTTAATGAATCGCTTGTTATCGTAGGCGACTATGACGGAACGATGCGAGCACTCCAGCGAACCGACGGTAGTCTCAAGTGGGAATTCAATACCGATGGCGAAATCGATTCCGGTGCCACTTTCTACAAAGATCTGGTTCTGGTCACGTCACAAGATGGAAGCCTCTACGCGTTAAATGCTGATAGTGGTACCCTCAAGTGGAAATATTCCACCGGTGACCAGTTGCGTTGCAGCCCTACCATTGTCGAGAACCGTACATTCTTGGGTGGCTGTGATGGCAAGTTGCATGTCGTTAATCTTGACGATGGGACTTCACTGGGAGAGCCTTATGTATTAGGCAATCCAACCGGCAGTACACCCGCCATCGTCGGTGATGTGGGCTACCTCTCAACCTACGGCGGACAAATATTGGCCTTCCATTGGAAAGATCTCAGTCGCAAATGGATCTTCTTCGACAATAAACTTGTACCTGAGTTCGAAGTTTCAGTGGCAGCCACAAATGAACTTATCGTTGGCGTTGGCAAAAACCGAAAAGTTCTCGGTATCAATGCCCAAGATGGAAAACTCGTGTGGGAAGCACCGCTCAAGAAACGAGCCGACGTGGCACCGGTGATATCGGATAGTCGCGTCTGGATTGCGTCGACCGATGCACGCTTGTATGCCTTGGATCTCAAAACGGGCCAAGAAGTTTGGAAATATGAATTCAACGGACCTCTGCACTCAGCACCAGCTATCGTGGGTGGTCGAATGGTCCTCGGTACAGATAACGAGGGCGTTGTTTGTTTCGCCGGACAACCGTAGCAATTAAAATAGCTAACCGCACGACCTAACATCGGGGAATATCATGGCCACGGAAACCGTAAAAACTGAAGTCGGCAGTTACTTCATTTCCAATTACCCACCATTTTCACAATGGAAGAAAGAGAATGTAGCTGAAGCGCTCTCTGCGTTTGCAAAACCCCCGCGCCCCGATGTTCCATTGGGGCTCTATTTACACATTCCATTTTGTCGTAAGCGTTGCAAGTTCTGCTATTTCAAAGTCTTCACGCAAGTAAAGGCCGAAGAAATAGAACGTTATGTTCAAGCTTTATGCAAAGAAATAGAAATCGTCGCTCAGCAGCCAGTGATGGGAGGGCGACCTTTTCGCTTTGTCTATTTTGGCGGTGGTACACCAAGCTTCTTGAGCAACCGGCAGTTAACAAGTTTGGTAGATCGCTTGCGCCAGAATATTCGCTGGGATCAAGCTGAAGAGGTTACCTTCGAATGCGAGCCAGGTACACTCAGCGAATCCAAAATACATACCCTGCGTGAACTTGGCGTCACTCGCTTGAGTCTAGGTGTTGAGAACTTTAGTGATCACGTTTTAGAAGAGAACGGTCGCGCCCATCTTTCGAAAGAAGTTTATCGCGCCTGGGAATGGATTCAGGCCGCAGGCTTTTATAACGTGAACATCGATCTCATTTCGGGTATGGTGGGCGAGACATGGGACAATTGGAAAGAGAACATTCGACGCACCATCGAACTGTCGCCCGATAGCGTGACGATCTATCAAATGGAATTGCCGTTCAATACGGTTTACTCCAAAGATATCCTCGGTAATCAAGTGGAATCACCCGTTGCCGATTGGCCTACCAAACGTGATTGGGTACGGTATGCATATGATGAATTGCAAGCGGTAGGATATTCGGTCAGCAGCGCCTATACGCTCATCAAAGATCCGAACCGAGTCAATTTCAGCTACCGTGATAACCTCTGGAATGGTGCCGACCTGCTGGCTACTGGTATCGCTAGCTTCGGACATGTCTCGGGTGTGCATTATCAGAACCTGCCCGAATGGGAAGATTATATCGGCGCAATCATGAACGATGGCCGGTTACCGATTGGTCGAGCCATGACACCGACACCTCACCAATTGCTCGTTCGCGAAGTGATCTTGAAACTCAAGCGTGGTTATCTTCATCCTCAAGAATTCCGCGACAAGTATGGGGTCGATATTGTCGAGCATTGGAAAGAGGTTTGGAGCGATTACCAACAACGCGGCTGGGCGACAATCGAAAACGATCAAATTCGGTTGACCGTTGAAGGTTTGTTGCGAGTGGATGGCATGTTGCCACCATTCTTCGAACCGGAACACCAAGGGGTTCGTTACACATGAGCGAACCTCTCATCTTCATGATGGGAAACTTTTCGGCTGAGTTTCCGCAGACCTTGCTCTATGCGAAAAATCATATGTGGGGAGTTCTTACCTCGGAGAACTCATATCGCTTTGGTCTTTCGGCGTATGCCGTAAGGTTGCTTCAAGATGTCTATTTCTTTGATTTGACCATCGAGCCTGGAATGAGTGTGAAGGCTCGACAAGAGATAGGCTCGATCGAAAGCAAGAAAGCGGAAAGCAGCCTCTATTCGCCGGTGGCTGGCACCGTACAGCAAATCAATACAGCGTTACTGGAAGATCCAACCGCCATCAATATCGATAAATACGGTTCTGGTTGGCTACTGGAAATGCAATTGGACGAAGAAGCCATTGCACAGTTACTGTCACCTAATCAATACATTGAGCATCTAAATCAAGCGTGGGAAGTCGCGCAGCGCACGATCAAAGGACAAGTGAATGGCTGATACTTTATTGACCGTCGTGGTTTCCCAAGGCCAAAGTCGCAATCCAGAAAAACGAGATCTGGAAAAAGCAATCGCTGATACCTGCGCGAAAATCCCCGGTGTCAATGTTCTCGTAATCCCGCATCTGTACGACTTGGCCTTCGATAGCGAGACCTACCAAAAGCTTCGAACGCTCGACGGCGATATGGTTGTCCTCGCTTGGTTGTACGATCGCGCCGCACATTGGGTCTTGGATCGCAATGCAGTCCGTGGACAAGTTGGCGAAGTGTTCCTCTTGCCATCGGATTATCAAGCCGACGAAGATGAGAATGAAGAGGAAGATGCTGCCGATGACAAAGATCGAGTGGCAGAACTGAACCCCCGCCCAAATAGAAGGGTCTATTGCGTCGATTTGCGTGCCTCAGAAGACTCTACGGCTTTTGTGCAAGAAGTAAAACGTATTGCGGCCATCGCGGCGACCAACTTACTACAAGCTCGTCCCGAATTGAGCCGCTGGATCGAAGGGACCCCAACGCCTGATAATCTACTTCGCTATCTCAATCCCGTGTCTTCGGTCCAGGCCAACGAAACCACTCAAACTTCCGCCACTGCCTCGATTTACTCGCTCTTCGGCGCTAATGAATTGACCAAAGTTGAAGAGCATCCGACTCGACGTTGGTATCCGGTCATCGACTTCAGTCGCTGCACAAATTGTATGGAATGCATCGACTTCTGTTTGTTTGGGGTCTATGGAGTAGATACCGCGGAAACAATCTTGGTCGAGCAGCCTGATAATTGTCGCAAAGGCTGTCCCGCTTGTAGTCGCGTTTGCCCAGAGAATGCCATTATCTTCCCACAACACAAGACTCCCGCAATCGCTGGGGCGCCAGTCGAAGTGGGTGGATTGAAGATCGATTTGTCGAAACTGTTCGGGGCTCCCGAGGCCAACGAAGATGCAATGCAAGTCGCTGCCCGTGAACGCGACGAGCAATTGATCCTGGCAGGCCGACAAGCAGTCGGAGAAGTGCGTGCTAAATCCAATTCAGTCGCGAAGTCGGATCGACCTAAAGACGAATTAGATAACTTGCTCGACCAACTCGACTCCCTAGATTTGTAACATCAATTGGACTTTAGATCCGCTAAGATGGTTTGAGCCGTGTACTCGCCACTGCGGATCGCTCCGTCGATCGAACGCGTGTCACAATAGTCGCCGCAACGATAGATGTTGTCACGCACTCGAGGAGACTGTCTCAATAGCTCCATGCTCTGGACACTTTGATCGGGCAATGCGTAGGGAATGTTATACGTGGTTAACGCTCGCCACCGATCAACCTCGCCGCCAAACCAACCACGCAATTCGTCCCGAACGGCCTCAACCTGCTCAGAGGGTGAAAGATCCATGGGGCCAATCGAAGTTACAGAAATCAAGGTTCGCTCTTTTGGCGCATAGCTCGGCTGGATCCGGTTAGGGCAGCAGAGACTGTTCACGATACTGTCGGTATCGCAATTCAAAACGATAACTGGACTCTCGATAGGCGCATTTCCCGCATCGAAGTAGACACAGCTTGTGGATCGAAAACTGAGTGACACACCGTTATGCAAGAGTCGAGCGGCGGCAGGCATTTCGGTCGCGACAACGATAGCATCGCAGTCGATTGAGCTTCCGTCATCGAGATGAACTTTGCCATCGCCTAACTGCGACACGGTCGTCTGGGTGCGAATTGTCCCCGGAGATAACTGCTTGGCAAGTTGGCGGGGAATTGCTTCCATCCCATCTGCAGGTAATGTTGCTTCGCCGCGACTAAACATCGCAAA
>JBILTA010000399.1:0-5390 GCA_044371785.1 Pirellulaceae bacterium
GACCATGGCATGATGTCGACCGCATTGGTCAAGAATACGGGGACATGAAAATGGTAATGCACGAAGCGTGCCGGATCTTTTACCGACCCCTGAAACATTGATGGCACAAAGTACGAACTGTTGGACGCTATGATAATTTCGGATCCATAGTCATCTCCCAATGTTCGCAGCACCCGTTTTTTCAATGAGGCTTGTTCGGGAACACATTCGATGACCAAGTCAGGTTCCAGCGCGCTTGAGTTTTGCGGAATCGTTCCAAGCATGTTATCGAATACATTTTGCTTCTGCGATTCCGTCCAAGTCCCGGACTCAACCAATCGCGCCGCTTGAGCTCGTATCCAGTCCATTGCCTGCTCAAGTATGGCTGTCTTCTGATCCATGAGCTCAACACGGCAGCCGCCGGCGGCCAACGTCATAGCAATCTGCCGGCCAACCCAGCCCGCTCCCACGACGAGCACTACCTCAATTCGCTTCAAATTTACTCGCCCCTATCCACTGTCCAATCCTCAGAATCTCAATGCACCGCTCGTCGGTAGTTTGTAGATGATAAGTTGTCCACTCCAAGACGACTAGAGCCCGCTGGATTGCAATCAACCTTTTCCACTATAATTTTGCACACCTAAACTCCTACGCGCTCCGCGAGACGACATTCACCCGTTACTTCGATTTCCCATAGACTCAAACAAGTGGGTTTCCAATCATGCTCCCCATTTTGCAACCGCTTCATCAGCTTTTAGCAAATGCTTTTTTTAGGTTATCTCTTGTCCTCAGCGCGATTTTTTCTATGTCGCTGGAGTCGCACGGGCAGACGGATCAAGACACGGCACAACGAAAGGCCGAAGAGAATAAGCTCATTACCGCATTTGAAAAGTCGGCCGCAGGTTGGAGCGTCGACGAAGTCATGTTACATGATGAGCGACGCCACAAGTTCTTATCCAGTTGCCAAAACGAAGGGACTTCAGCAACGGAGAAAGAACTTTTTGAGTCATTACTTCGAGTTCGCAAAGGGGGAAGGCTTAACCTACGCGCTACCCAAAGTGCACGAGTTCCGCTCGAGGAGTATACGACCGCAGCCGAGATCGCTGCTCGTCGTATCGCCGATGAAAAGAAAGCGCATTTCGATCAAGTGCTGTGCGACCCCGAGTTACTGTCAGCTTTCGACAAGATTGCTGCGGAACTATCACCCGGCACGGATCCTTACCTTCTCCGCAAAGCGGCCCTGCGTTTGCGTAAAGCAAGACATTTACAGCCGGAATTGGTCGTACAAGCCAACAACTGGAATGTAAAGATTTCCGATTACTCGCTCGAAGATTTGACGAGACAATTGAACGAACTCACCACTCGTCCTGGAATCTACATATTCCGCGACGCCACTGGCTACCTCTACATCGGCCAATCCAACAATCTGCGCGAACGACTCTCGCATCATCTGAAGGAATCGGACCGCGATCAACTGCGTCGATATCTACTCAACAAGGCAGCCCCGGAACTAAAGATCGAACTTCACGAATTTCAAGAGGGCTCACCTGGCGAGAAACTAACCGCTCGAAGGGCTTATGAGAGCGAGTTAATCCGTTCCCGCGCGCCTCGGCTCAACTTAGCGCCTTGATAACACCGAGACACAGAACTGCGACCAACAGACCATCGCGTTATTGGACTTAACGCGATGGCCCTGCATGAGTTGATGTTGATCCATAGCTGACTGAAACTAGCCTTCGGCGCGGAATACCATCGTAGCCAAGGGTGGCAATCTCAAATTGATCGATTGCGTACGACCATGGCAAGGAATACCTTCCGCTTGTACTCCAGGGAAGTTTCCTACGTTACTTCCACCGTAATACGACGAATCACTATTGAAGATCTCGCGATAAAAGGCATTGACCGGTACGCCGACACGATAGTCGCGGACTACGGGCGTAAAGTTACAACAGACCATTAACCAGTTCGATCGATCTTCCGCATAACGGATAAACGACAAGGTACTATCTTCGCGATTCAAGCAATCGACCCATTCAAAGCCCTCTGCGGAGAAGTCAACCTGATGGAGTGATGGTTCAGAGACCAGTAATCGGTTCAGGTCTCCGATCAAGCGTTGCATACCGGCATGGTTGTCCCACTTAAGCAGATCCCACTGGATTTCTGCGTCATGGTTCCATTCATGCCATTGAGCGATTTCGCTTCCCATGAAGAGCAATTTTTTGCCAGGATGTGTCCACATGTAACTGTAGAGCAATCGCAAGTTGGCAAACTTCTGCCACAAATCGCCAGCCATCTGAGCAACCAACGCACCTTTACCATGCACCACTTCATCGTGCGACAATGGCAACGCGAAATTCTCGGTGAAAGCGTAAATCAAGCTGAATGTGATTTCATCGTGATGGTATTTGCGATGAATTGAATCATGTCGCATATACCGCAACGTGTCATTCATCCAACCCATATTCCACTTGAGCGAGAAGCCCAAGCCACCGCTCTCTACAGGACGACTTACACCGGGCCAAGCGGTCGACTCTTCCGCTATTGTCAGCACGCCGGGATATTGTGCATGTGCTTGCGAATTGAATTCTCGCAATAAATGGATGGCGTCAAGATTCTCGCGACCTCCATGAACATTGGGTACCCATTCGCCATGTTTGCGGCTGTAATCGAGGTACAACATCGAAGCCACAGCGTCAACTCGCAGTCCATCGATGTGATATTCATCGAGCCAGAACAAGGCGTTGGCGATAAGGAAGTTGCGAACTTCGTTACGGCCATAATTAAAGATCATTGTCCCCCAGTCAGGATGTTCACCCTGCCGCGGATCTTCGTGTTCGTACAAGGCGCTGCCATCGAAGCGACGCAAGCCATGTCCATCTTTAGGAAAGTGGGCAGGCACCCAATCGATGAGCACACCGATACCATTTTGATGGCAATAATTGACCAAATATTTGAAGTCTTCTGGCGTACCGTAGCGGCTGGTAATGCTAAAGTAACCAACCGTTTGATAACCCCAGCTACCGGTAAATGGATGCTCGCTCACAGGCATCAATTCGATGTGAGTGAAGCCCGTTTGACGACAATATTCAACGACTTGATGCGCGATCTCGCGGTAGTTCATCCAACCATGAATTCCGCGTGAATCACGTCGCCAACTGCCGAGATGCAATTCATAAACCGAAACTGGTTTACGGAGTGGATCTTCGGCGGCACGTTTTTCCATCCATTGGTCATCGGACCACGTGAATTTGCCTAACTCCGTGATAACCGAAGCGGTACGTGGTGGCAGTTCAGCATAAAATCCAAACGGATCGCTCTTGTCGATCGTCTGACCATCCAAAGTGCGGATGCGGAACTTGTATTTCTGGCCAACTTTTGCAGCGGGGACAAACAGTTCCCAAATTCCAGAAGGAATCTGCTTGCGCATCGCATGTTGCCGGCCATCCCAAAAATTGAAATCGCCTACAACTTGAATCGATTGAGCATTCGGGGCCCATACAGCGAAGTTAACTCCTACTTCGCCATCGACCGTTCGGCAATGTGCTCCAAGGCGTCGATAGATGTTCCAATTTCGGCCTTCACCGAAAAGGTATCGATCGAAATCGGTCATTAAAGGAGCAACAGCATACGGATCCTGCATCTCGGTCACTTCACCTCGTTCGTTGGCAACTCTCAGTAGATATTGACTGTTGGGCTCCATGCTTCCAAGCGGGCAAACTCCTTCATAGAAGCCCGCTGGGTGGATCTTTCGCATCGGGCGAACCGCTCGATGCTGTTTATCCACCAACCATACTTGCTGGGAACCCGGCAGATAGGCCCGGACGGCCAAAGCCTCCCTGCCATCATGCTCAATCCGATGTGGTCCCAACACCTCACCAGGGTTCTCATGTGTTCCCTCGATCACCCGACGGATTCCATGAAGGGGTACCTGTGTTCGCACGTCCAACTCCGTTCTATTCAATTGTTATAAGCTAATAGGTTATCTGGTCGTAGTAGGGCAGGGGATTAAGTCGTCGCCAATTCCAACCCACCAGCTGACTTTCCTGTCAGCCAATGGCCCAAATCGCGGATCGAATCCAAGCAGCGGTCCGAAACGCTCTTGGTCGATGGAGGTAGGGTCGATATCGGGTGGGAAATGGTGCGGCTCTTCTTTCGCAAACTGGCAATTTCTAGCTCTTCCGTCTCCGGTGCTTGGCTCATTTCAGGTGCCATTCGGCACAATACATCATGAAAACCGAGGGCATGTTGAACACGACGCCATAAATCGGCGTTTCGTACCGGCCGCCATGTCCCAAAATGCTCCCAACGATATTCGTTCTCTTGCCATTCCGTTAAGCCAAACCGCAAGCCGCGACTGACATAACGACTGGGGGTAAGCATCGTGACCCGACTCGGCTGCTCCAAAGCTTCTAAGCCACGCACCAAGGACAAAAGAGCGAGGCGGTCAGGGGACGCGTCCGATTCGTAATCGATCGCTTCCAGACGTTCCTCAGACTCGAGGGACTCCAGGACAAAATGCCACTTATTCCCCCCTTGAGGCGGTGTAGAGCCACCTCCCGGAAGCGGTGGCATCGGATTTGCGACCACGCCGCAATAAAGCAGATAATGCGGTTTGCCAGCGACCATGTTACGAATTCCGCAGCTAGGGATAATTTGTCCAGATCTGCGCCGTCCATGGCCCAACTTGCAAGGAATCAGATTCACGAAAAATGAAATGACGCCCCATGCTTGAGATCCATATCGAGCAGCCTTCTAGAGAAACTTCATCGATCAAAACTGAGAATTTGATTTAGCTAGCGAAACGATTCCGATTACACGGACCAAACCAATTGTGCAATCGATGCGGATGGCTACCCCACATTTGCGCCAAATGGACTATAATCATGTCGAACTTTTTACCGCGATCAGGCGTTTGTCACGAATCGCAACTCGATACAACTCACCTCAGCCAGGAGCCTCTCCACATGAGCTTTGCTTCACGACGTCAGTTCCTCCGCAATTCGATGGTCGCCGCTGCAGCCGTCGGCACACTGAACTTGTCCTCGTCGTTCTCCCCGTTCGCTTTTGCCGCCAATGAAGAACCACGCTTCAAGATCTCGCTCGCTGAATGGTCTTTGCACAAGACTCTTTTCGCCAATAAGATTTCAAACCTCGATTTCCCCAAGGTCGCCAAAGAAGAATTCGGTATCGATGGCGTGGAATACGTCAATCAGTTCTTTAAGGACAAAGCGAAAGACACTGCCTATCTGACCGATCTAAAGAAGCGGTCCGAAGATCTTGGTGTAGCCAACGTCCTCATCATGATCGATGGTGAAGGTAAATTGGGTGACCCAGATACAACTAAACGTAAGCAAGCGATCGAAAATCATTACAAGTGGGTCGATGCCGCCAAATTTCTCGGTTGCCATTCG
>JBILTA010000400.1:0-5386 GCA_044371785.1 Pirellulaceae bacterium
GTATTAATGGGCAACTCAAAGTCCACAACTTCGCTTGGCTGTACGCCTGTTTGTCCAACCACTGCAGCGGTGCTTTGCTTCTGTATCGCATCCGCCACATCGGTAGCAGAGATATTTCTTATCATCATCCGTTTGGGATCCAGCCACGCTCGAATACTGTAGTCGCGCTGCCCAAAGTATGCGATATCTGCGACGCCGGGTACTCGGAACAACTCATCCTTGATGTTGATCGTCGCGTAGTTGCTGAGTTCAATATTGTTGAAACTACCACCGGGGCTATAGAAACTTACCATGAGCAAAATATTCGGTGACTTCTTCTTGATCGTCAAGCCTTGCTTCTGGACCGAGTCGGGTAGTTGAGGCATCGCCAACGAGACACGGTTCTGCAGCATCACCAACGCGGTGTTCAAGTCGGTCCCTAGGTCGAAAGTAATCGTTAAGTTGTACGAGCCATCGTTGCCACTGTTCGAGGACATGTAGAGCATCCCCTCGACCCCGTTGACCTGCTGTTCTATGGGAGCCGCGATGGTATCGGCAACTACCTTCGCACTGGCACCGGGATAGATGCAAGAAACTTGCACAGTCGGCGGAGCAATGGGCGGATACTGCGAGATGGGAAGCGTGAGGACAGCTAGCGATCCAGCGATGGTAACGAAAATCGATAGGACGGACGCAAAGACCGGCCTATCGATAAAGAAGTGTGAAATCACTTGAGGTTACCCTGACCTGCAGACCCAGACGGGTCCTTCGACTGCGTCGAGCCAACCATAGGAACCTCTTCGACCTTTACCACCGATTTCGGTCTAACAAATTGCAAGCCATTTACGATGACTCGGTCGTTTTCGTTAAGCCCCTCTTCGATTACTCGTAGGCCATCATCCTGTAGGGGCCCCGTGGTGACCGATACACTCTTCACAGTATTTTCAGCATCCACTACCATCACAAATTTTCGCCCCTGATCGGTCCCTAGCGCACGCTCGCTTACCAATAACTTGAGGCTCGGTTTTCGTACAGGAAGCTGAACTTTTACAAACATTCCCGGACGCAATAATCTCTTTCCCGAAGCATTTGCCGGATTGGCAAATGATCCTCGCAACGTTAGGGTTCCCGTTGAAGTACTGACCGTATTGTTGACAAAGTTCACCTCTCCGACATGGGGAAAGCCATCTTCGTCTGCCAATGCCATCATCACAGGAAATCGTTGCTCCTCATTCATGTCTTCTTGTTTCTCCAGCAATCGACGGCCGATTTTCAACAGCGTCCGTTCGTCCACGTCGAAATAAGCGTACATGGGATCTTGGGAAACGACTGTTGTCAGGTCGGTCATATCTGCATTGACCAAGTTCCCTACGGTGTAGTTGTAACGCCCCACTTGTCCATCGATTGGAGACTCAATTTTGGTAAAGTCCAAATTGACTTGGTAGACATTTACGTTGGCGATAGATGCCTTTACGGCTGCGTCCGCTTCGTCCTCAGCAGCTTGATATTTATCGAGATCTTGCCTCGAAATCGCTCCAGCGTTTACTTTTGCAATTCCTTTCGCCCGTTCGTTGTCCGCCTGTGCCAGTTTCAGACGAGCCTTGTTCAGATCTAAATCCGACTGTGCTTTTTTTAATTGCGAGGCGTAAGGTTCTTCATCAAGCCTGAAGAGCAAATCCCCTTTTTTGATCTCACGACCTTCCTTGAACGGTATTTCCTTAAGATACCCCGTCACACGCGGACGAACATCAACCGTAAAAGGGGCCGCGGTTCGCCCCGTGAAATATTCGTATTCGACTACCTCGCGAATCACTGGGCGGCTGACGCTCACCGTCGGTGTTGCAGGGGGCTCCACTTTGGACTTTTCCCGAGTACACCCGCAATTCGCTAACAGCAAAAGTGAACCGAGAACACCCAAAGCTTGTCGACTCAAAAGGAAACCCCCCATACAAACTGGCAAATACTCGAGTGGGCGTGATGATATCTGACAGTATCTCACTTTTCAAGGCAGTGAGATCACCGCCCAGTTTCCACCACGGATGCTCCGTAACAATCCCACAGCATGATCATTCCGTTTGATACTCGCTACTAGCCACGCAATTCTTAGAATCGAACAGTGTGAATTATCTTCCAGTGGCGTCATCAGGGTTCCGCGCGGTGTTACCATCCGCATAGGCTCCATTATCGGTAGCAGCCAAATGGAGTCTTGCCCCATGAATGGCCTCTCATTTGCGAGGCTGCCATTTGCCATGATCCCCAGTGCAGTATCATTCGCCGCTTTCAATTTTCGCTGCTTTCAAGGGGAACAGACGGATGGGCACCACTTATGTTCATCCGGACAAATCTGGCAGAGGAGCACGAAGTTACTCATCAAGTGACAATTAACAGTGATTCTTATCTTGGTCTCTATGAGGTCAACCAGGCACAGCACGAAAAGGTGAGGGGTGAGAACCCAATTTACTTTTAGGTCATCAACGTTCAAGATGAAAATAGCCATCTTACTGTGGAATGTGTCCACTGGAGCGATGCAGTTGACTTTTGCAAACGTCTATCGAAATTGCCGGAGCAAAAGGTGGCTGACAGAGTCTATCGCTTACCGACTGAAGCTGAATGTAAGTACGCACGCTGCTGGAAAGAATAACGTGTACAGCTTTGGCAAAGAGTGTCGCTCGGCCTCACGAAGCAAGGTCACACCTTCCAGCCGTGATGACGTTATCGGCTTCCGAGTTGCGCTGCGCGCGATAGCAAAAAACTTGTGTTGGGCTTTTATATACTTTTACTTATTAAGGATTCGATAAGCCAGAAAAAGAGAGTAAAGCATACAGCTCGCTATTTCGATTTCTTTCCGCCGTTTGCGATGTATTCTTCACGTGTTAAGAGGCCATCTCGATTGGTATCCATTCGTTCGAAACGATCTGCTGCAGCACAAGGGTCAGACTGGTTGGAAATGTAATAGTCACGCGTTATTTTGCCGCTCTTCGTCTTGTCGAGCCGATCAAACTTGGCATATCGCTCGCTGGCAGGTGGATCGGTAGTGTCATTATCTGACGTGTTCAAACTCGACTTTGTTGGATCATCTGCAGGCTTCAATGTTGCGTTGTTGTCTTTTTTATTTTTATTGGCATGGCGGCCTGTACCATCTCCGTTGTCCGGGATTCCACCGGCAGGATTTAGCTTTGAGAGTACTGCGGCGAGTCTTGTACGAGCGGCTTTGCTGAAATCTGTGTCGTCATTGGCCGTGATTAGCTTTTCCGTAAATGGCGCATCGCTCATATCAAATAGCTCTCCTTTCTCGTTTAGCTTCCAGTTGGCTTCACGTACATACCACATCGAAGCAAGCTGATTGTAGATCCAATCACGTTTGGGACCTGGCTGGCCAAGCAACTGCGGCGCAAAACTGATTCCGTCGAATACCATGCCCTCTGGTAGGTTGCCATCAATCATTTCAACGAACGTTGGTATGAGGTCCGTGGAATCTATGAGATTTGGGGAAACAACACCCGAAGGAATATTTCCTGGCCAGTTAGCGATAGTTGGCACAAGGCCACCACATTCGAGCATAGAACCTTTCATGCCGGCGAGTTTTCGACCGCCAATCGTAGAGAGCGGATATTGGCCTTTGCCAGTCCCATTGTCACCCATAAAAATGATAAGTGTATTGTCACGAAGTTTCAGGCTTTCGAGTTCATTCACGAGTTTACCGACGAGTTTGTCCATGTAGCGAATGTTGTCACCGAAGAGGTTCTGGCTGTCTATCGCACTATCTGGGGTAGGTTGGATGTCGCCATGAACATGAGATAGTGAGTAAAAAAGAAAGAATGGTGTGGTCTGATTGGCACGAAGGAATTTGCGGACCTGGTCATGCATGATGTCTGGCATATATTCCTTGTCGCCCAGCTTAATCTCTTTACCATTGACACGATAAATCTCGGGCTTACTCGGCTGCCGGTTCCAGTAAACACCACTACCCTTAAAGCGTAAGTAGTCATCGAATCCAGCTTCATTGGGTTCGCCTGGAAGTTGTCCCCATTTACCGATGTACGCTGTGCTGTAATGAGCCGCCTTGAAGATTCGAGCCAATTGCAGCTCCGCTTTAGGCAAGAGCATGCAGGCATCTTGATTCGTCGAACCATTTCGAAAGGCGTAGCGACCTGTCATGATCAGGGCGCGCGAGGGGCCGCACAAAGAGCCCGTGAAGCAACGTGTGAAACGCATGCCTGTGGTCGCAAGCTTGTCGATATTCGGTGATTGGAAATTGTCAGACCCGTAGCAGCTAAGGTTTCCGATACCGAGGTCGTCGGCGAGTATAAAGACGACGTTAGGCGTACGCGCAGGTTCTGCCCTGATCGCAGATGTTGGCAAAAGGAGCAGAATGGCGACGATCGTGATAGTAGATCGCATTGTCATGTGGTTGCTTTGTTTAAGTCGCAGAGGGATTCGAGAGTTAAGCAACGGATTTGGGTGCCCCCGCTGATGCGGCCAAATCATAGCGTAAAATAAGGATTTTGAACAAGAATTGAGGACTACAGAAATTGCCTACTCTGCATTGTGGAAGACAGCCTGGTTGATCGGGTCGGGGTTCGTCTTACCGAAGACCGCCAAGCACGGCTGATCGATTGCGGCAGGACTATACCGCGCAAGTGGAGCCTCCACTGTGCATCGGACATGGGCGACTGACATCCTTTCGAGATCATTGATAATCGACCGCAAGGGATGGTTAGAAATGAGTGGATCAAACCGAATCGGTCCCTTGGTAGGCGACGAAGATCAAGCGGCATAAATGATCGACATTTCACGCCGCATGGTATTCGCGTTTCGCTCCAAAGGGGGGGCTCCAGGAAGTCAAACTTGGGCGACTGATTCGCCAGCAGTGACATGAGACGACCGCTCCGAAGTCTGGGAAAAGCTAAGCTCCTTTTAATTAAGATCGTCCTAAACTCTGTAGGCTGGATCAGCACCTGCATCGTGGCTCCCGCGCAGTGCAAGCTCTAGCAGAATCAAACAAATGAGCTGGGGGCCCGCGAGAAGCCATTTTGGGGATTCCGTTCGCTTGGACACCCACATTGAACCGATTTAAACGCACCGATTTTGCTAAAGAGGCAAAAAAATCCGAGATTTTCTGTCTGGACAATAGTTGTTGAAACGACTATTGTACTGAGTGTCGAATCGCAAGGTACCGGACAAAAGCTCGATTGTCAGGATAAGGGCGTTTTATCCCTCGCTCTGGATGACCTCAGATCGACTCAAAGCCAGGCAGCCGATAGGTTCAAAGTTGGGACTTGACCTCCCAGCAATAGAATGATTTGCGAAGCCTTCCACCAGCACTTCCGAAGGCTTCTAAAACCTGACTCAGCCGTCGATAATGCCCGTAGCTTGACGAGCAATTTAAATAAACATCGATTCAAGT
>JBILTA010000038.1:0-16588 GCA_044371785.1 Pirellulaceae bacterium
TCGACAAATTGGTTCGGATGGACGCTGTAAACAACCGGTCGGAGACACGGTAGACGTTAAGAATGCCACCTGGAAAAATACCATCGGAGCGTCAGAATTGATTGCCGTATGGAAAGACCCCGAATTCGACAGCAAGCAAAATGCGTTCTATTACGCCCGTGTAATGGAGATCCCTACACCGCGATGGACGGCTTACGAGGCAAAACGCTTTGGGCTTGACCTGCCCAAGGAAGTTCCTATGACCACGCAAGAACGCGCGTATACTTCACCAATCTGGTACACCCCGTAAGAGTCGCATCGTCAGATAAGCTGGTCAAATTCGTCCAGTGGCTACACCCCTATTTTTCGAAGTTAACCCATGAACAAGTATTGTTGCTTCTCACGATGGCTCCTTTCTTTTTTAGTGATTGGTTCTGTCGCCTTGGCTCAGGAAAGCGTCACTACAGACGCTGGTACCACCAACGCTGAAAAGACGAAGAAGTACTTTAAGAAAGAGGCGTACTCGCCCTATGCGGGTCGCAACTTTCCGGATCGTCCTTTGTGGGGTGAAATGCATTTGCATACTTCCTGGTCGCCGGATGCGGTGGGTGGTGGAACGAGACTCGGTCCCGAAGAGGCCTATCGATTTGGGCGGGGTGAAGAAGTTGTTTCTTCCACGGGCCAACCCGTTCGTCTATCCAGGCCCCTAGATTGGCTCGCTGTCGCCGATCACTCGGATGTGATGGGGGTGATGGCTGACGTGATTGCGGGCAATCCGCAATTGATGCAAGATCCAGTACTCCGCCGTTGGAATAGAATGATGAACGCGGGGCAAGACGAGGCGATGGCGGCGGTCATGGAGGGGATCTCGGCTCAGAGTAAAGGCCAGTTACCTAAAGCGCTGACGGATCCTAAACTGTTCAAGGATATCTGGCAGAGATACATTGCCATCGCCGATCAATACAACGACCCTGGACGGTTCAGCACCTTGATTGCCTACGAGTGGACATCCAACTACGGCGGAGGCAATAACTTACACCGTAACGTGATCTATCGTGACGGTGCGGACTTAGCGAAACAGATACTGCCGCTCACCACCTTCCAGACCGAGAACCCTGAGGAATTATGGAAGTGGATGGAACGGTACGAGGAAAAAACCGGTGGGAATGTATTAGCGATTCCCCATAATGGCAACTTATCGAACGGAACGATGTTTGCCGTGGAGACGTTCGATGGCAAGCCACTGACCAAAGAATGGGCTGAAACCCGCAGTAAATGGGAACGACTTTACGAAGTGACTCAAGGCAAGGGGACAAGCGAGCAGCATCCGGCACTGTCGCCAAATGACGAATTCGCCAAGTTCGAGATTTGGGACAAAGGGAACCTCAATGTTGTTCCTAAAAAACCAGGTATGATTAACTACGAGTACGCACGCGAAGCCTTGAAGCACGGTCTGGAGGTCCAACGAAAGCTAGGCGCTAATCCGTTCAAATTCGGGTTGGTAGGAGCCACAGATTCGCACAACGGATTGAGTGCTGCCGAAGAGAATAGCTTCTTTGGTAAATTTCCGTCGTCCGAGCCGAGTGCCGACAGATGGGAGGAGGATGCGTTTAATTTCGACGGTCGCGTGATTAAAGGTTGGGAACTGGGCGCATCCGGGTACACGGGCGTTTGGGCAACCGAAAACTCGCGCGAAGCAATCTGGGATGCGCTTTATCGCAAAGAAACTTACGCAACCACCGGTCCCCGCATGACGGTCCGTTTCTTTGGCGGATTCGACTTTACTCCGGAAGATGCTCAAAGTCGGCAACCTGCAGTGACGGGTTATACGAAGGGCGTGCCGATGGGCGGGGATCTCTACAATGCTCCAAGCGGCAAGGTTCCGACCTTCCTTGTAGCGGCATTGAAGGATAGCTTAAGCGGCAATCTTGATCGGATCCAAATCATCAAAGGTTGGCTCGACAAGCAAGGTAAGGCACAAGAGCGAATCTACAATGTTGTTTGGGGGGATTCAGATCAACGAAAACTCGATGCCAAAGGCAATCTCCCGCCGGTCGGAAACACAGTCAATGTGAGCAAGGCAACTTGGACCAATACCATTGGCGATCCGGAATTGATTACCGTTTGGTCTGATCCGGATTTCGACCCAAAAACCTCAGCGTTTTACTATGCTCGCGTCCTTGAAATACCGACGCCGCGCTGGAATGTTTATGATGCCGTTCACTTCGGCATCAAGATCGCCCCTGAGGTACCTGTATCTATCCAAGAACGAGCCTACACCAGCCCCATTTGGTACACGCCAGAGGGCAATTAAGAAAGGCGATCAAGTGCAATGTGGCGCGTCGTCATACTAGCTATTGCATCGAGTCTGGGCATGGCGCTGACCAAAGAGTCACCCGCCTGCCCGATATGTATCGGATTCCCCAGCCGGACCGATGCCGATGTTTTGCTCGAGGGCTATTGCGTCATGCTTGGCCGGCCGGATTCAGCCGATCCGTTCAAATATGCCCCGGGAGCCGTGTTGAAGGGATCCTATGACGGGTCGAATATTGATCTATTGGTGGACAGCACCACCAGTCGCATCCTACAAGTTAACCCTCAAATGCACGTTCTGTTTGTACAGAGCAAGCCCAATGGGCCATGGCAAAGTCTGGGATGTATGAACAGGGCCCTGGAAACCGTGGTGCAACGCGTTCTCGCGGCGGGGCCAGCGTGGAAGGGCCCGGATGCGATAAAGCAACGAATTGAATTCTTTCTAGCGCTTATTGAACACGAGGATAGCCGAATACGTGAATTGGCCTATCTGGAATTGGGGCGGGCTCCCTACCCGATGGTTCGCCAGCTAGGTCGCATCGTTTCGCGCGAGGCCATAGAGCCGATGCTTCATGAACGCCGGTATTTCGAATGGCGAGGTCTAGCCATTCTGCTTTTGGCTCAGAGCGATTCCGAAGCGGATCGGCGATACATTCGGGAATCCTTCCAAACCGCAGAACGCTTTGCGGTAGTGCCCCATCTCGCCGCCTGGGCTGCCGCATCCATCGAAGTGGATGCAAATTCAACGATGGATGAAATCGAAGAGAAATATTTTGGTCAGGTTGATCGAACTCCGGAGGAACTAAAGGCTATTTTTAGTGCCCTGTCGATGCATGGATCACTCGAGGGATTCGCACTTCGAGACCGCATTGTTGTTTGCTACGAACGACTATTGGAAAGACTGCCGGAGCTTGCTCCGCAGGTCGCTGACGATATGCATGCCTGGAAACGAAATGAGTTATCGGATGTATTAACCCACATCACAGATCAGCGGCAAGAGTCGATTGGGCAGGCAGGGATCATCAAGGTTCAGCGTTACCTCAGGTCTGTCAGGATCGCCGAGTCCACAGGAGAGCTCAATGACTAAAGGTTTGAGCTCGACGAATGATTTGCTGAACGGCTCGCCCAGCACTTCGCAGAAACCGGGGGCTGCGTCCCGGATCGCCTCCATCTTCGCGGAACCCCTCGTCCATTTTTTGCTAATTGGGGCTATCCTGTTCGCTGTTTACTCCTATTTGCAGAGTGACACGCGTTCCAATCCGCAGCGTTTTTTGGTTTCGGCAGGAAAGATCGAGCATTTGGCGTCGCTCTTTACTCGCACCTGGCAACGGCCTCCGACTCGCGTCGAGCTCGAAGGACTGATCGATGATTATGTGCGTGAAGAGATCGCCTACCGCGAAGGCATGAAAATGGGCTTGGATGAAGATGACACCATCATTCGCCGTCGAATTCGCCAAAAACTCGATTTCATCGCAGATGATTTGGGAAGCCAGATCGAACCTACTGAAGAGCAACTAACAACTTTTTTGAATGAGAACCCAGACATCTACCGTATCGATCCTAGGATAACGTTCCAGCAGGTGTTCTTGGACCCCGATCGTCACGCCGTGGATCTTCAAGAAAGTATGGCGAAACTATTGAACACGCTGCAGTCCGATCCGACCGTCGCTGCCGATCAGCTCGGCGATCAGACGCTTTTGGAGTATCAAAACACAGATCGAACGAAACGCGACGTCGCCAGCAATTTTGGGCCGCGTTTCGCAGAGGAAATTGTCAAACTACCTTTACAGCAGTGGCACGGGCCGATCCGGTCATCGTACGGAGTACACGCAGTCTATATCACCGAGCGAACGGAGGGACGATTACCCACCTTGAACGACGTTCGTGATCTGGTGCGCAGGGACTGGGAACAGAAGCATCGAAAAGATCTCATCGAGAGCTTCTATCAAGGACTAATGAAAAAGTATGAGGTCGCCATTGAATGGCCTGACCCAGTGGCCGAGGAACCATGATGATTGGTATACGGCATTGGTGCAATATTGCATGCTTGGGTCTGATCGCGTTGTTTGCATTGGAGTCGTCCACGCTAGCGCATGAAGCTAGGCCCGCTTACCTCCAACTGAAGCAAGTGACGCCTGATACCTTCGACCTTATATGGAAAGTGCCAGCGCAGGGTGACAATCTACGTTTGGGGCTCTATGTGCGGTTGCCGGAAACGGCGGAGCGCTTGAACGACCCGCATGGCATGTTCGTTGGGGGGGCGTACGTCGAACGGTGGAGGTTCCGTGAACCGAACGCATTGGTCGGTTCCACGATTCAGATTGACGGCCTGCGCCACACACTTACGGACGTATTGGTCCGTATCGAACGCTTGGACGGAACGACCCAGGTCGCTCGCTTGATGCCGGAGTCCCCTTCACTGGAAGTCACGGCGGCTCCCAGCGGATGGCAAGTGGTCAGCACCTACTTTTGGATCGGCGTTGAGCACATTCTTCTGGGCGTGGATCATCTACTCTTCGTGTTAGGGTTGCTGCTAATTGTTGGCAATACGAGCGGGCTGGTGAAAACGATTACTGCGTTTACGATCGCGCACAGCATCACTCTGGCCCTATCCGTCTTTTCCGTCATTCAAGTTCCCGATGCTCCTTTGAACGCTATGATTGCGTTGAGCATTTTATTTCTGGGCCCTGAGGTTGTTCGCAAGTGGCGAGGGCAATCGAGCTTTACGATTCGCCATCCTTGGCTTGTTTCGTTTGTCTTTGGATTGATGCATGGAATTGGATTTGCCAGCGGTCTATCGGTGACTGGAATACCGCCTGGAGAAATTCCGTCGGCACTCCTGTTTTTTAATC
Source organism: Pirellulaceae bacterium (assembly GCA_044371785.1). Classification (GTDB taxonomy): domain Bacteria; phylum Planctomycetota; class Planctomycetia; order Pirellulales; family Pirellulaceae; genus JAFLCP01. Next base: position 5,145 of record JBILTA010000038.1, read on the forward strand.
TTGGTGTCGAGGCAGGTCAGCTCGCATTTGTGTGTGTTGCTATTTGGGTGGCCATGTCACTCCGCACCCTAGAACTGGATCGGGCATGGTGGGCTAAACGAATTCCTGCCTACGTGGTCGGTTCGCTGGGGGCGTTTTGGACGATTCAGCGTTGCCTGGTGCTTATGAGCCTTTGATGAAAAACGATGACGTCGAGTCAAAAATGTTGAGTGTGAAATACTCTGCCTGTCTGAGGCTATTGATTTTTTTATGGCTTTTAGCGGCCAGTGGCAACTCCGTGTTAGCCCACGGTGATGGAGATATAGGTGGCGGATTTGCGTCTGGGATTTCTCATCCGATTCGCGGTATGGATCACGTCGTCGCCATGATTGCAGTCGGTTTATGGGGTGCGCAACTTGGGTCTCCCGCCATTTGGCTCCTTCCCATCGCTTTCCCGCTCGTCATGGCTTTTGGCGCGTCGATGGGTTTAATGGGTTTTCCATTGCCTGGAGTCGAAATAGGCATCGCCTGTTCCGCGATTGTATTGGGGTTGATGGTTCTTCTTGAGTCTCGACCACCTCTGTCAGTTTCGCTTTCACTCGTCGCTATTTTCGCACTCTTTCATGGGCATGCTCACGGCAGCGAACTTCCCCATGGCGAAAGTGGATTGGCATACAGTCTAGGATTTGTACTGGGTACTGGTTTGTTGCATTCTGTCGGGATAGGCATCGGTTGTATTGAACGCTGGCCTAAAGGCAAGATCGGCTTGCGGGCTGCGGGAGCCTTGGTGATGGTGAGTGGTATGTACTTCCTGATCTCAAGCTTGGGATACTTCGACTGATGGACCCAATCATGCATCGCCGATTTGTCTTGTTGGATTTCTATAGTCTTTTTCCAGCGTTCTTGTTCGCGCTGGCTACATTCTCAAAAACCGCGCAAGCACACTTAGTCACCTCGGGCGTAGGGCCGTTCTTTGACGGAGTCGCTCATTTCTTTGTGTCGCTGGACGATTTGTTGGTGGTGGTTGCCCTGTCCCTATTGAGCGGACTTTTAGGCAAGACCGCAGCTCGCGGTTTGGTGCTGGTGCTTCCACTTGCATGGTTTGTCGGCATGGTAGTGGGGTTGTCTTTCGCAGATCGGATTGAGGGTGGCGCTTGGGCAACTGCATTCACCGTATTGCTAGGAGGGCTCTTGCTGAGTTTCAGTCCTAAACTGCCGACATGGGGGATAACGACGGTGGCGGGCTTGATTGGCTTGGTGCATGGTAGTTGGAATGGCGCCGCGATGAGAGCCACCGAGACCTCGACAATCGCCTCCCTCGGTATCGTGACTGCCGCTGGTGTTGTCGCTCTCGTACTAAGTGCGACGGCGGTATCCAGCCACAAACCTTGGCAGACAATTGCCTTGCGTGTCATCGGCAGTTGGGTGGCTGCGTTCGGGTTGCTTGCAATCGCCTGGCACTTTCGCCCCAATGTGTAAATGGATCGGACTCGCGTATTTCACTTTTTTTGATTAGGTAATCATTGATGGCAGAGCTAAAAATACCTACGGGAAACTGGTTGCTTCTTACGGGTGTTATTCTGGTTTTGTTGGGCGTTGGCTCAATGATCTCACCGGCGATTGCGGGGAACGCTGTCGTTTATCTCATCGGGGGTTTGCTTTTGCTAACCGGCCTAGTTCAGTTCTTGGTGGGTTGGCAGACCGAATCCTGGCGACAAAAACTGGTGAGGCTGATTCATGGCGGAATCTCGACCGTGGGGGGAATTGCGGTTATGGCCCATCCATTCTACGGTTTGGCTGCGCTTTCGCTTGTTTTGGCGATTTTTTTTGGCATCGAAGGAATCTGGAAAATTGTCTCCTCGTTTTCTTATCGATCAGTGCCTGGCTGGGTTGCGCTATTGATGAGTGGGGCGTTGGATTTGATTCTGGGAATCCTGATTTGGCGGCAATGGCCGGTGTCAGGTTTGTGGGCTGTGGGAATATTGGTCGGTGTTAACTTATTCTCGACTGGCATGGCCTTTGTTGCCCTGGCGATGACCTGGAAACGCACCGTTCATGCCGTGAAAAACAAAATCGAAGTTACCAAAGAAAGACTCGCAGAAAAGTTCGCAGAATCGGATTCTTGATTTGTTCAATATTCAACGTCTATACGCTTTTGTTATCATTACTTCGGCGGGGATAATTTAATGACCAACGAAAGTCATCAGCATGATCTGCCGCGTCACCGACTATGGCAGCCCGTGACGGCAAGGTGGTTTGCGACCGTATTCGGAGTATCACTGACGTATGCGATCATTCGTTATCACTTGGCGGGCGATGTGCCGTGGAGCCACTTCCCCTTATTCATCTTCAACAAGGCTACCTCGCTTGCCGCCACGATCTTTGTCGCGAGTTCGTATCTTATTGGCAAGTTGATTCGCTGGCATAATCATGATCCTCGCACCAAACTCGTCGTGATTAAGTTTTGCGGGTTGATGGGTTTTTCATTGGCGACGATTCATGCCTTCGCATCGTTTACTCTTTTGACGCCCGCCTATTTCGCGAAGTATTTTGCTGCGGACGGTCGGCTCAACCTTCAGGGTGAAATCGCCGTGTTCGCGGGCATAATCGCATTGATTGCGTTGGCAATGCCCGCGATCACCACCTTGCCTATGATGGCCCAGTCCATCGGTGGCATTCGATGGAAACGCAGCCAACGGATGGGGTATGTGAGCTTGGCCTTCGTCCTCATGCATCTGATTGCGTTGGGGATTCTTGGTTGGATTGCTCCGTATGAATGGCAATGGTGGCTGCCGCCCATTAGCTTGTGGGCCGCCGCAATTGCCGCTGCTCCATTGGTCTTAAAACTCTTATCCCTAAGTTTCAATCGAAGGGAAAAGAACAAATAAATCGTCTTGATTTGTAGGCTCCTTTTGTTCTGAAAAGCAGCACTGCAGAATTTCACGAGATTCGGGACTGACATGCGCGAGTACCCCCAACCGAAATTCAACGCGAGCCAAAGAACTAATGTGAGCCTATTGCTCAAATTATGGAGATTGATCGCGAGCATACCTCTTTGTGGCAGCGAAATGGACTATTTTTGGACCAGCGAATTACGCACAGCTCCATGCTTACTCCTTGGCCAGCTAGAGCTCTTGTCCAATCGATATTGAACGGTAAAACCAAATCTTTTTTGCGTCGCTGCTTAGTATGTATGCCGATAGCCAACGAGCTTCTGAGCTACTGTTTATCGATTCAAGCACAGGAACGAGTTGTCCGCTCAAAATGTAACCTAGTCGCAGTACTTGCGAACGAGGAGACTAGGGTCAGTGTACACCAGCACCGTTTTGGCTATCGCCGTTTCGGATGTTAGACAGCGTTTTAAGGCTCATCCAGAAATAGGTCGAGTCTAGCGATTGGAAACGAGAATACGGCAGAGAGCCACATCAAGTTGCTTGTGGTCAGCTTTGTCACGCCACTCTTCCACCCGATAGCTATAACCAGCTGGAAATTTTGGTTTTTCCATTTCCGCCCGGGTTATTAAGTTTGAGACATTTCTATGACCTCCGGGTCGCGCGAATTGGAGATTTGTGAGAGTCGTGACCTAGATGGTCAAAAAACGCCCCAGATGATTCGCGCCGAAGTTTGTAGAGACAGCGCGTTGGGGGAGTTTGAGACTGCGCCAAGGTGAGCAAGCCCTGTAAAATACTGCGTATAAACGCAAACAGGCCGACGTTATGAGGCGTCGGCCTGTAGGTATAAAACGAGGGTCAAACTGAGTTTGATTTTCCCTATTCAGTTGCTGGAGACACACTCTCCTCGAAAACAAACAGAGGACTCTCGCCTGACACCATCATCGATGCCCAAGGTTGGTTCCGTGACTGCGACGCCAATCCTGGACGTTCACTGTCAGGCTTGGCGGAATGGTTACGTCGACAATCCTCTGAGTTCAACTTGGTCTGGAGCGTTCATGTTGCGTAGGCTAGATGACGCAAAACGATTTGCTGCCGGCCATTGAGGCCTTACCTAAATAGCTTCAGTTCGCCTTGGCCACTTCTGTGCTCGATCGCTTGGCCGCAAATCCAATTTCTGCAATGAAAAGGTCTTCCGTTGAATAAATGACTCAGCGATCTGCATCATTATCAATACAGTAGATGAGTGAGATTGGCTCTAACGGGGCGTACCACCGGGCGTGTTGCGAATGATTAGAAAAACAGGGTCATTGAATGAGCCGTTTTTTCTTGACAACCCATTGCGAGTTGCTAAACTGCATTAGTGCACTAGGTCGATGGGGGTTGTTTTACTGGATGTTGGGGAGAGTCGTGATGCTGATTGACCCGAAAAGTTCTACGCCCATTTTTAGACAGATCGCCGACCAACTTCGGCAAGCGATCGAATCGAAAGTGTATAAGCCAGGCGAAATGCTCCCTTCACTGCGAGCTATGGCGATCGATATCAATGTTAATCCCAATACGGTACAGCGTGCCTATGAAGCGCTGGAACGCGAAGGGGTCGTGGAAACGCGACGGGGGGTTGGGATCTTTGTCAGGGTCGTCAATCGGATCCAAGTTAATGCGACCGAACAGCGACTTAGTCAGCAGTTGTCTGCGGCGATTCGGCAAGGAGTCAAGTCGCGTCTTACCCCGGATACGATTCGTTCCGTATTCGAGGATGCCCTACAACAGATTTTGCAGGAGGTAAAAAAATGCTGAAATCTGCTGCGACTCCTCCCGTGATTGAATTGTGTAACGTAACGAAATGTTACGGTCGAAAGATCGCGTGCGACAGGGTTGATTTAACAGTCCGCGAAGGAACTACCTTCGGCTTGCTCGGTCCTAACGGTGCGGGCAAAAGCAGTTTGATTCGCATGATGATGGGACTGTCGCCAGCGGATTCGGGCGAAGTGAGACTTTTTGGCGAAAATGCCCGCGTGCATAGTCCGTCTATGCGGCGGCGTGTCGGTTATGTTCCCGAAGTCCATTTTGTCTATCGTTGGATGACCGTCGGAGAGGTATTTCGGTTTGTGAGCAGACTTTATCCGAGTTGGGACAAAGATCTGGTGGAGCAAATGCTATCGACCTTTGAGTTGCCGCTTAAAAAGAAGGTGGCGTCTCTTTCCAAAGGGATGACTACGAAATTGAGCCTGATTCTCGCGCTAGCTCACAACCCAGATCTTCTCATTTTGGACGAGCCAACATCAGGGCTGGATCCATTGATTCGTGAAGAGTTTCTGGAAAGCGTTCTCCAATGTCACTTATGCAAGGGACGAACCGTCTTCTTCTCCAGTCACCACTTCGATGATGTAGAGCGCGTCGCCGATGATGTTGGGATTTTTGTGGATGGTCGATTCATAGTTCGCGGAAGTGTTGAAGAATTACGAAGTAGCATCAAGCGAATTCAGGTTGTACTTCCCGATGGCAAACTACCTGTTCATGTTCCCGAGCAGGTCTTATTTCAGCGTTTATCGCGGCGCGATTGGACGGTGACGGTCAGTCCATTCAGCGAGGAACTCTTGGAAGAGTTGATCTCGAAGAACGATGCGTCGGGTGGAAGCGTCATCGATTTAGGCTTAGAGGACATCTTCAAAGATATGATCCGAGGGTCTAATGTTCAAAAAGAAGAGGCAGACCGATGATGTGGGCACTCATTCAAAAGGACTTGCGTTTACTGAGGTCTTACTTGTTCGCTTTGGTCGTAGTTTTGCTGCTTTGTTTTATCTCCTCGGGCGTTGTCATGATTATGAATCTTGAGGATATAGAGGATTTCTGGCACAAGTCGACAGTGATATTTGCTGAGATTTTGTCCGGTGGCGTTTTTCTCAGCATGATCGTAAGTCTTGTTTTCGCATCCTTATTATCCGGAAGTACCGTTACTTTAGAGCGGGCCGATCGATCTTCGCAGTTCCTAGCCTCTCTCCCGCCGACACGCTTACAGATTTTTAGCAGCAAGTTGTTGGTCGTATTAAGCGTCGTGTCGCTTTCCCTTTGCTTCTGCTTCTTTGTGTGGTTTGTCGCCAATCGCTTGCTTTATTGGGAAATTATGGATGCGGATAGGACTGGTGACCCCTCAACGCTCACCGACCTGGCGAGGGCTGAGTTTGGTAATAGCCTATTTCTCACGCTCGCGTTGTTTTGGGATGATGTCATTTTCCATCCATTCCTGGCGGCATTTAGCTCGGTGGTAGGAGGCTCGTTGTTCGCATCGTTATGGTCGAGATCCAATGCAACTCCAACGATATTCGGAGTGTTGACGCCTATTGTAATATTTATCTCCTTTGTAACCGTGATGATTAACTGGTTTCCCGACCTTCCAGACGGTCCTTCCATGATAGCCTATAGCGTTTCCTCTGCCTCCGTTGGTTTAGGCTGCATTTTTGTGGCGGCTTTTGTGTATCTCAGCCAACGCGAATACTGAAGGAGAGGGAAATAGTCGCATGATTACCTATGCTTTTAACCGCTTTCTTTTACCTTTGAAGATCATTGGTTACTTCTGTATATCCATAAGCTCCTTGGTCTCGACGGTCACTGCTCAATTATCTTCCGAGAAACATTTTTCTAGAGTCGTCAACGATAACACGCTGAGCAAAACCGTTCTGCAGTTACCGGTGCGCAAGTTTGAACGTCGTGGAAAAGTTGGTCCAGTAGTAACGCTGCAGAGCATGGTGCACATCGCGGATCGATCTTTTTTTGAACAGCAGCAAAAATTTGCCGAAAGTCACGACGTGGTTCGTTTTGAGAGAACAAATCTGCCCGGTGCGGGTCGACAAAAATACACGCTTCAAAATAGCGACTCGGCGGAATCTCGCGTTGCCCTTACCAAAATTCGATTGATTACTCTTGGCTTCCTTGGAAAAGAGTTGAAAAATCGTGAGGGAATTCTCCCCCGCAGTTTTTCGGAGTTGAAAGAAAAATCTTTCAAGCTTCGTTCTCAAGATATGCTTGCTAAGGATGGATGGGGCAAGGATTTCCAATTTCGAATCAATCCAAACGATCAGTTAGAAATCCTATCGTTGGGCAGGGCTAATCGACTTGCCGACTGCTACGACCAGATCGGGTTACGCTACCAGATGCTGGAGCAATGGGAAAAAGCGTTTGAGTGTCTGGGAAAAGTGGAGGAGATCAAACGCTCCCTGGTAAATCGTTATCCTAAAGATGTGGCAGCGAAATCCAGTTTGCCTTGTACCTTGGCACGACTTGGAGAGATCTATCTTGAAATGGGGCAGTACGAGAAGGCGTTGAAATTCTTCCGGGAAGGTCGTGATATGGTCAAGCTTGTCATCGATGCGGATTCAAAGCTCACCGAGTTAAGGCTAAAAGATTTGGAGTATTTTGACAGGCAAATACAGAATGCGAAGCCAAAGGAATAAACAGCTTAGTTTTGACCTTCTTCGGCTCGACCTTGCCGAAAGTGTGCAAGGTTTTTTGTTGCAACCAGATGGCAAACTACCTGTTCCTGTTCCCGAGCAGGTTTTATTCCCGCGTTTATCGCAGCACGATTAGACGGTGACGGTCAATCCATTGGCCGAGAAACTCTTAGGAGAGTTGATCTCGAAGAACGGTGCGACGAGTGTAAGCGTGATCGATTTCGGATTAGAGGACATTTTCAAAGATATACTCCGAGGTTCTAGAGTTCAAAAAAGAAGAGGTAAACCGATGATATGGGCACTCGTTCAAAAGGACTTGCGTTTACTTAGGTTTTACCTATTCACTCTAGTCGTAGCTTTGCTGCTATGTTTTGTCTTTGCCGGCATTGTCACTATTATGATTCTTGAGAACAAGGCGAATATCTGGGATGAGTCGACAGTGATATTTGCTGCGACTTTGTCCGGTGGCAGTTTTCTAAGCTTCTTTGTAAATCTTGTTTTCGCATCCTTGTTTTCCGGAAGCACCGTCCCTTTAGAGCGGGCTGATCGGTCTTCGCAGTTCCTGGCCTCTCTCCCGCCGACACGCTTGCAGATTTTTAGCAGCAAGTTGTTGGTCGTATTGAGTATCGTGTCGATTTCTTTTGGCTTGTGCCTTTTGATGTGGTTTGTTGCCAACCGGATAATTTATTGGGAAATAATGGCTGCGGATAGGACTGGTGACCCCTCAACGCTCTCCGACCTAGGGAGGTCTGCGTTTGGTGATAGCAGATTTCTCTACTCCGTTCTCTCGTTCGCGTTGAGTTGGGATGATGTCATTCTCCATCCGTTCCTGGCAGCATTTAGCTCGGTGCTAGGAGTCTCGTTGTTGGCATCGTTGTGGTCGAGTTCCAATGCAGCTCCAACGATCCTCGGCGTATTGACTCCTATGGTGATATTTATGTCCTTTTCAGGCGTGATGAATACTTGGTTTCCCGACCTTCCAGTCGGTCCTTCAATGATAGCCTTTAGTATTGTTTCTAGCTCCATTGGTTTAGGCTGCATTATCGCAGCGGTTAATGTGTATCTCAGCCAACGCGAATATTGAAATACAGGGAAATAGTCGCATGATTGCTTATCGTTATACCCATTTTCTTTTTCGTTTGAAGATCTTTGGTTACTTCTTTATCACCCTGGGCTCATTGGCCGCGACCGTTGCTGCTCAAACATCTTCGGATGAACATTTTTCAAGAGTTATCAAAGATAAAGTTTTGCGCAAGACCATTTTGCAGTTGCCGGTGCGCAAGTTCGAACGTCCTGGAAAAGTCGGTCCAGTAGTAACACTACAGAGTATGGTGCACGTCGCAGATCGATCGTTTTTTGAACAACAGCAAAAACTTGCCGAAAGTCACGAAGTGATTCTTTTTGAGGGAACAAATATGCCCGGTACCGGTCGTTTAAAATACTCTCTTCAAAATAGCGACTCGGCAGAATCTCGCATTGCCCTTACCAAAACGCGACTACGTACTCTCGGTTTAAGAGCAATGGATTTGAAAGAGCGAGAGGGAAAACTTCCTCGCAGTTTTTCGGAAATGAATTTTAAGCATCGGTCTCACGACATGCTTGCTAAAGATGGGTGGGGCAACGATTTTCAATTTCGAAGCGATCCCGGCGATCAGTTAGAAATTCTATCGTTGGGCAGGGATAATCGCCAAGGAGGGGAAGGAGAAGATGCTGATATATTGCTATTCCAACAGGATCAGAGGCACGCTTCATTTCTTTTACAGGTCAAAGCGATGAAGGACCGAGTGATACAGATGCAAGCCCTGCGAGTACTGGGGCTGGAGTTTCAGGGCAATGTTATGGTCGAAGAGGGGCAGTGTTGGCGCAACAGTGATCTGGCGATGGATCAGGTGTGGGAACGTTTGGAGGCAGTGGGGGTGGAAACAGATTCGCTGAACAAAAATTTTTTATCTTTTCCCGTGGGGATGGTGAAGCCGCTTTTGAAGTTGGTGGAAGCAAATTCAAGCCTCAAGCTTGCGGGCAAAATGTTTTTTTTGGAGTTGTTGGAGAGCGGAAGTCCGGAAAATACGCATGAGTCTCATAAAGATGGAATTTATCAGGTTCTCATCGTGGATCGGAATCAAGTGGTTATCGATGACCTTATCGAGATCATCGAAAAGGAACCGCAGGTGAAGAGTGTTAGTATTGTTTATGGCGGTGGCCATATGCCGAATTTAGAGATGCGATTAAAAGAAATGGATTATCAGGAAGTGAGTGTCGAGTGGATCGATGCGGTAACAGTTCAACTTCCAAAGAATCCAGTTGAAAAAGTGAAGATGGAGATCGCACTTAATCTTATTCGAAAAACGCTGAGGCAGGTCGAATCCGAAGCGGACCAATATATGAAGCGTGGCGATGCTGCAGGGGGTGGAGAAAATTCGCTCAAGGAATTTCAGAAGGCGCAAGTGCTTTTCGAAGAAGCGGTCAAGAAGAATCCCAAGAATGTTGACGAGTTAAAGCGACTTGCAGTTTGCTATGACCGAATCGGGTTAACCTATCAGGTTATGGGGCAATGGGAAAAAGCGTTTGAGGTTTATGGAAAAGGGGAAAAGATTAGGCGTTCTCTTGTGGAACGCTACCCTGAGGATTTGCTAGGTGAAAGGAATTTGGCTTGGAGTTTGGCACGTCTAGCGGAAACATCTCGTGAACTGGGGAAATCCAAGCAGGCATTAGATTTTTTTCAAGAGGGGCGAGAGATCTACCGGCGTTCCGTCGCCGCAGACCCCAAGAACACGGAATGGAAAGGCATCGTTTCCTGGTACGATGAGCAAATAGAGTCTGCGAAGCAAAAAGAATAAACGACTTATTTGGTGCATGTTCGATTGATAATCTTATCGGGTGGACGTTGCAATCTCGTTTGGCCCGCATGATTTGAACCATCACCGTACGATCCACCGTACGATCAGCCGAACGCGTTAGCGTCGGTTTTACCTTTCCATCGGTACCCGGTCCCAATCTCGTTCGACCAGCGTCAACGTGCCGCGACGATTGACGTTTCCATATTCCCAATAAGGGAACGCGGCTCCGGTGGACGCGCAATTTTCGTTTACCTTTGCGTTCCTCCCGTAGACGGTTCACTCGCCGGATCGACTCGTTCTCTCGCCCGAATAAAACGATCTTCGTTCGCTAGCGTCTCACATCAGCCTCTTTAACTTGTCGAAGTAATTTTCGAGCCCCATACTGCCCGCGTTCACAGCAGAGGCAGATGCAAGGGTACCTACCGTTTGCACCGGGATAATATCGCCAGCCAACCACTTGCGGCAACGATTTGACGCGAATGATTTCCGACCGCTCTATTTTGCGCGGGATAATGATCTCAAAACCTTCGGCATGGTGCGGCAACCGGTGACCCTGTCGGACTGCATTGGCCGATGAGTCTGATTTTGGTTCATTGTTCTGATCTCGCTTCTCCGCGGCATACAGGAGCGCAACGGCGTCCGCGGCGGTCATGGTAGCAGATTGGCTGTGATAGTGACCAATTGCGACTGGCTCGTCATCAGGGACTTGGAAGTAAACACCATAGATTGTTCAGCCTTCGGAACGCTTGAGTTCGCGGAGCCATTGATGCGACACGTAGAAGTTCGGCATCACCGGGACGGCGTACACACTGCGAGAATGAAAAAGTTGATTTCGGAGGCCAATACCTTGGCGGCGAATCGAAGCGATATTGCGATCAGGTGTCAGGTGTACAAATACCGGCATAGTGTGCCTCGAGGTCTAACTTGTCGTTATTCGAATCAGCCCAAAACCTATAGACTGTTGCAATTCAGCCCATCACACGATCTGGCCTTGCGCCAGAGCCTAATGATCTCCGGCACTCGGTGGTCGATCAATCATCGCAGAGAGTCGTCGGCCATTTCGACCTAATTGCAGTTGGACCAACAATGGTTCGATTGGATGTGAGTTGATTGGTCCGATTTCCGAGGTACTTGGAGTGGATCGGGCTCTCTTCTTCGCGATACTACGCTTGGAAGAGCTCAACAGAGTGCGGACTGACTGTAGCGTCATCATGCCCTAAATTATCATCGGCACAAATAACCATCCAAGAACTCTCTGATATGTGATCCACAGTGGAGGCAAATGA
>JBILTA010000401.1:0-5375 GCA_044371785.1 Pirellulaceae bacterium
TCGCCCATCAAGTTGATAGGGTACCAATGTGTTTGGCGAAAAAGTGGTTGTAAAACCATTGTGAATCGCACGACCACAAACCCATTCCGTATGTCCGCTCGCGACGCCCCAAGCTCCGCCACCCACATAAGAGGTCGCAACATCTTCTGGGCGAACAGGAGCTGTAAGCGGCATCGACGTTACGTCATGAAACCGTGGGTTGTAGGCCTTAACTTCCGCCATTCCCACGGTGTTGCTCAGTCCATCCACAAATGACGAAGTGCGAATCTTAGCATTGGCCCCGAACGCTCCTCCACCATCGGTGCGTTGTAACGGATTGTAAATTAAAAAATCACCCACGTTTAACGCGTAGTTCAGCGGGTAGTGTTCAGGCACGCCAGCTGCATTTAAACGTTGACGATCATTGATCTCGCTGGGGCAAAGCAGCACGGGAATCCTCAACGTGGCAATTCCATTCGGAGGAAAGTTCGCTTTGTTTCCCGCAGCGTGATAACCGATCGAGAAGTCGATCAAGTTGTAAGCGTTGCCACCTTCCAAATAAGGCAACAAGAACGCTTGCCCAGACCACGGTTGGTTCGCTGAACCTCCGACACAAACATTCGCAGAGGGAAAGCACTTCATCGTGCTTTCGTAGTTGTGCAGCGCTAAGCCCAACTGTTTCAAATTGTTTTGGCATGACATTCGACGTGCCGCCTCACGTGCCGCTTGCACCGCTGGTAACAGCAGTCCCACCAAAATACCGATGATCGCAATGACCACCAACAATTCAACTAACGTAAAACCAAAACGACGAAATCGTGGAGCAACGTTCGAACTGGAAAATTTTGACATAACTCGCCCGACAGTAGGAAAACTAGGTTCAATAAAATTCGCTCGCTACGTGGCTGGCTTGAGCATGATGTGGCGTCTTGTCAGACAGGGCCTCAGCTCGGCTTGCTTCGTCGACTCATCCCAAGCAGCAGACTCGAACCTGATTCGAGGCAGGCTTCCGTGCTGTTGAGATTGAGTATCAAAATCAGTTTAGGCGAAGCGGCAGTTTTGACAACGCATGTAGTGAAAAATATCGGCAATTATACCCCGGGTTTACCTCAAAAGGGTGGTTTTTGGGGTTCTGGGGCGAATCAGGCTCTTGTGCGGGATTTTCGTTCATGGGCTGTATACAATAGATGGATGCAGTTCGAGCCAGTCGGAAACGGACTGTCCCACCTATGGCCCCGCCGAGTTTCAGCGATGTTTGATAAATCGATGCGTCCCAACTCTTGGGTTTCTTTGTTGGGAGCTTTCTCCCTTTTTGGGCTTATCGCGATTACGGGTCCCACCAGCAATGGAGCCGACTTCGCGCGCGATGTACGTCCCATTCTTTCGCAGTATTGCTTTAAGTGTCACGGCCCAGACGACGCCACGCGGCATGGCGGTTTGCGCCTCGATCAACGCGAGTCGGCACTCGCTGCCGGGGAGTCGGGAGCGCTTGGCGTCGTTCCACAAAAGCCAGATGAGAGCGAATTGATTCGTCGTATTCTTTCTGAAGATCCCGACGAAGTCATGCCGCCACCTCATACCAAACAAACCTTAACCGACTCACACAAGCAGATTTTGCGAGAATGGATTAGCGAAGGTGCACCGTATGCTGAGCATTGGGCCTTCAAGTCCCCTACCCTCCCTTCCCTTCCGCAGCTAGTTCACAGCGAATGGGCCTCTAATGCCATCGATGTGTTTGTGCTCGAGCGTTTGCAAGCTCTCGGACTCAATCCAAGTGCTGAAGCCAAGCCAGAAGAGTTGCTTCGTCGAGTTTATCTGGACTTGGTCGGATTACCACCTTCCGAAGCGGAAGTGAAAGCGTATCTCAACGATCCCTCACCGAACAAATATGAGGCTTTAGTCGAACGTCTCATGAGTTCGCCCGCCTATGGTGAACGATGGGCCCGACGTTGGCTTGACCTAGCACGGTATGCAGATACCAATGGATACGAAAAAGATCGAGCTAGAACGATTTGGCCATATCGCGACTGGGTGATCAATGCGCTGAATGAAGATTTGTCGTTTGATCAATTCACCATTAAACAACTCGCAGGCGACTTGCTCCCCAATCCCACCCTAGCGGACCGCGTTGCTACCGGTTTTCATCGCAATACGATGTTGAACGAAGAAGGTGGTATCGACCCGTTGGAGTTTCGATATCACGCCATGGTCGATCGTGTTGGTACAACAGGCACCGTGTGGATGGGAATGTCAATCGCTTGCGCTCAGTGTCACAATCACAAGTATGACCCCGTCAGTCAAAAAGAATATTATCAGTTGATGGCCTACCTCAATAATGCGGAAGAGCCTGAGTTAGAGCTGGTTGACGAATCGTTACAAAAGGAACGCACCGAAGCGCAACGCAAGATTCAGCAATGGTTGACGACCGCTTCGCAGCGGTACCCAATCGATTTACCTGAAGTTCAGTGGCAACCCGCGGATGTTGTATCGAGTGTAACCGACAGTGGAGCGACATTAGAGAAGTTACGAGATGGTACTTGGGTCGCACGCGGCAATATAGCCGACAAAGACGTCTATCGTTTGAAAGTGAAGTTGCCCAAAAACGCTGGTTGGGTGACCGGAGTGAGGCTTGAGGTTTATGCAGACGGTTCTTTGCCAAGCTCTGGACCTGGTCGCGCACCTAATGGAAACATGGTGCTGACTGAAGTAAAGGGACGGATGCCCAATGCCCTTCAATCGAACGAAGTCGCAAGTTTCGAATGGAGTGCCGCTCAGGCAAGTTTTGCTCAGCAAGGTTTTTCCGCTGAGGATGCTGTCGATGGCAACAGTCGAACCGGCTGGGCTCTTGATCCTTTTCCTGCTGCGACGAACTGGAATGCAACTTGGCACTCAGCCACCCCGATGTATCAAGCAGGTGGTGAAGCACCAGCGACACTGGAGATCGATCTTGAGCAGCTTTTCGGCGGTGCTCATCTCATCGGAAAATTTAAACTGCTGATAGGTTACGTCAATGCGGATCCAGTTCCTGGCGATATTGCTGCGGCAACTCGCGAGCTTACTGCGCGTTCACTCGATCGAGCCTTTGTGAATTGGCAACAAAGCACTTCACAATCGGACGTGCGTTGGAAACCAGTAGCACCGGTTTCTGCAGATGCAAATATGGCCCGCATTCGCGAGGAAGGTGATCGCGTTCTCTTCGCTGAAGGTGATCAATCCAAACGGGATTGGTACACGCTTCAATTCGCTCCGCAAAAAAAGCCCATTTATGGTGTGATGATCGAAGCTTTACCTGATCCACGGTTACCCAAGCAAGGGCCAGGGCGCGTTTATTATGAAGGTCCGATCGGCGACTTTTTCTTGAGTGAAGTCACGCTTGAAGCGGCGGATAAAAAGTTCGCCTGGGCGAGTGCTGAGCAAAGTAATTCTGGAGGCAATGCGGCGGCTGCAATCGATACCGATCCGCTATCAGGCTGGACGATCAATGGAGGTCAAGGGAAGCGACATTTTGCAACGTTCCGTCTGAAGGAGCCTGTCCCTGCCGGGCAAGCGTTAAAGTTCACGATGTTATTCGAACGCTATTATGCTGGCCCACTTGGAAAGTTCCGTATTTGGTTCACCGATAGCAACAACGAAAAATTGTTGTCGATGTTACCACCTGAATTTTCACCCTCAGAAGAAGCCCATGATCAAATGTTGGCTGAAAAGCTGAAACAAGAGTTTGGACAAAAGGAAACCTATTTTGCGAAGACCAGCCCGTGGATGAATCTCTGGCAAAAGGAACTTGATCGTTTACAGCAAGCTTTCCGAACCACCACGACCTCATTGGTCATGCAAGAACGTCCCAGCGATTTACCGCGTGCGACCTTTATTCATCATCGCGGCGAGTTTTTAAGTCCGAAGGACCAAGTCAATAATGGCGTGCCAGCTTTCTTGCCACCTGTGTCAGAAGGTTCACCCGGCAATCGACTCGATTTTGCGAAATGGTTGGTGCGAAACGATCATCCGTTGACCGCTCGAGTGATCATTAATCGCAATTGGTCGCTGTTGATGGGACGCGGTCTGGTAAGTACGGAAGAAGATTTTGGTTATCAAGGAAGCTTGCCGACACATCCTGCCTTATTGGATTGGTTGGCTCGACAATGGATGGATGGTAATGGCGCTGCAGATCCGAATCGTTGGTCGATGAAGTGGTTGCATCGCATGATTGTGACGAGTTCAACCTATAAGCAAACTTCTGCCGTCGATGATGTGCGACTGGAGAAAGATCCCGATAACCGTTGGTTGAGTCGCGGACCGCGAAAACGCTTAGAGGCTGAGCAACTGCGCGACGCGTTACTCGTGGTTTCAGGTTTGTTGGATCGCAAGATGCGAGGACCAAGTGTTTTCCCACCACAACCAGCTTCCGTAACCACAGAAGGGACTTATGGGCAATTGGCTTGGAATGTGAGTCAAGGTGGTGAGCGTTATCGTCGAGGTTTATACACTTTTGCAAAACGCACGGCCCCTTACGCGATGTTTCAGACTTTTGATGGACCGAGTGGTGAGGCATGTTTAGCAAAACGAACACCGACGAACACGCCATTGCAGGCCTTGACGTTGCTGAATGATCCTGTGGTGGTCGAGACATCGCAAGTGTTAGGTCGTTGGGCCATCGAGCAGCAGAGGTTGGTGAAAGGTGAGCAAGGGAATGCGGCTGCCAATGTGGTCGCAACTTTGTTCGTCAAAATTTTATCCCGACAGCCTGATCCATCCGAAGCTGAAGCGGTGTTGGCATATTGGAATACTGAATCGCAGCGATTGAGCCAGAACGCTGAAGCGACGAAGAAATTGTGTGGTAACGAAGTGAATGATTCGCAACAAGCGGCTTGGGTTTTGGTTGCTCGAGCGTTGCTCAACACCGATGAATTTTTGACGAGAAATTAGGGACTGTGACATGAAACCAACCGATATCGCTCGTCGTTACTTTTTTGAGCAATGTGGTTATGGACTGGGTAAGTTAGCTTTGGCTGGATTGCTAACAGGCAATCTACACGGCAATTTGTTGGCTGGCGATAATGCGGGCGATCCGCTGACTCCGAAGGCACCGCACTTTGCGCCTAAGGCGAAACGCTTGATCCACTTGTTTATGGCTGGTGCGCCGAGCCATCTGGATCTGTTTGACCCGAAGCCGAAGTTGGCGGAGTTGCAAGGCAAGCCTGTGCCGCCAGAAGTGATTGGTGGCCAGCGGTATGCGTTCATTCGATCTGATTCAGCCACATTGGGACCACAGTTTAAGTTTGCGAAGCATGGTGAGTCGGGTGCAGAGCTATCGGAGGTGATGCCGCATCTGGCGAAGGTGGTAGACGATCTATGTTTTGTGCGGTCGATGCATACGGATCAATTTAACCATGCCCCTG
>JBILTA010000402.1:0-5371 GCA_044371785.1 Pirellulaceae bacterium
CAGGAGCAAATTGAAGGCTTGGAAGGGAATTTTGCTGAAGAGATTGGTACGCAGGGGAGTTTCGATTCCTATGTGCTGATGGCAGGCTTTTACATTCGCAACAACACCGGAATTGGTTTGCAATGCTTTGGCTTCGGGCCTTTAATCCTACCGACCCTTTACACCTTGATTTATAACGCTGTCGTGTTGGGGGCAAGTTTTGGATACATGGCTCGCAGTGATGTTGAATCGGGGAAGAACTTCTTTGAGTTCGTTACCGCGCATGGTCCTTTCGAGCTTTCAGCGATTGCATTGTCCGCAGGGGCTGGCTTGCGATTGGGCTTAGGAGTATTGGCAACTGCAGGCTTTACTCGAATGGCATCGTTCAAGATTCAAGCGCGACGCGCCTTGCCGGTGATCGCAGCATCGGGAACACTTTTCGTCCTAGCTGCATTTACTGAAGGCTTTATCTCCCCTTCACCTCTTCCTTATGCGTTGAAGGCGATGTGGGCTATTATGTCGAGTACTGCGATGATGTTTTACTTCGTAGTGCTTGGCGCACCAAGGGAGTTGACATCATGAACTTTGATGACACCGAATTGGTGATACGCCAGCGTTCCATGTCCGATTTGTTTGATATGACGCTGCGAGTTTGGGAAAAGTACAATTGGCGTCTCGCGTTTGTTTATCTTCTCGGCTGTGTCCCTTTTGCCATTATCAACATGATTTTGGTGGGTTGGATGGTTACAGCCGACGGTTTGATCACGAGCGAGTTACTCGATCTGTCGACCGTTCAAACCCGAACACGATACTTCTTCGATTATGGTATGTTGGTATTTCTTGAATTGCCGATTGCCGGGATTTTGGCAACAGCATTTTTGGGCGAGTCGACCTTTAAGCAAAACCCATCGACTTGGCAGTTGATCAAGTCGGTTGCAAAGCGTTGGGGAGGCATTGTGGTCGTACTTGGAACGTTGCGTTTTGCGATCTTTGGTCCCTTGCTGCTTCTGTTCATGCAACGTTATGGTCGCTATGAACCCTTTTTGGAGCTGTTTTTGTTGGGAATTGTTGCGACCGGATTATCGCTGTTGACTCGCACGTTTCGGCCTTTTGCCCCCGAGATTGTCGTATTGGAACGTTGTGATTTAAGACCGCGCGATAAGGCTCAACCGAGATATGGTAAACGTTCTGGTTGGTTACATTCGCCAGTTTCCACGGAATGCTTTGCACGCATGGCCGCATTGATACTGATAAATGCTGGCGCGATTTGCTTTCTGTTGCTGGCTTATCTCTTTTTGCAAGGTGTGCTGACAAGCAGTTGGCAGTGGAATTGGGTAGTGGATTGGATCGTAGTTCCAATCGTCTTTTGGAGCTTGGGAGCATACGCTACTGTTTTTCGTTTTCTCTGTTATCTTGACTCGCGAATCGCTCTGGAAGGTTGGGAAGTTGAATTGCTCATGCGAGCTGAAGCGAGTCGTCTGCAGGAAAATCAAGTGAAAGGACTCGCTTGATGCAATCGTTTAAACTTGTGCTCAGTATTTGTCGTGCGGTTTCTAGGTCTAGGTTTCGGACGAGCATACTTGTCCCATACTGCATGCTTATGGCAGCAATCGTTTTGAGTGGAGCGCCGGTTTGGGCCCAAGAACTCGAAGGGGTTGAGGCAGGTAAAGAGGCACTCGGTGAGCTCGGTAAGACGTCGTGGTATGATTCCAGTTCGGACCAGTATCGAGTACCAGATGATTTGGTGATTGATGATGCAGAAGGGCGCCGATCGGATTGGCTTGGAAAGCAACAGCAATGGAATGCACCAAACGGTCCAGGCCCTGTCACGCTATCTTGGTGGGGAACGATCCTGACATATTTTGCCCCCGTTATGCTCTACGGTATTTTGCCGGCATTGGTCGCCATATTACTTGTCTTTGCTTTGCAGAGTATATTACCCGAACCATATCGATTCTTGCGACGAAACAAAACGTCGGAGGCGAACAACGAGATCGATCTGGATCGAATCAGCGATCTTCCCTTTACAGTGGACATGAAGCCTACCGATCCGCTTGGAGAGGCTCGACGTTGTATGGAAAATGGTGATTTCGAGCGAGCCATCATTTATTTGTTTGCCTATCAGTTGCTGCAGTTGGATGCTCGTCATTTGATTTCACTGCAACGTGGCAAGACGAATCGAGTGTATCTGAGAGAATTGCGACCACGACCCGAGCTACGTTCGATTATGGAAAGCACCGTCTTGGCATTCGAGCAAGTTTTCTTTGGGCGGTATAAACTCGAACAAGCACGTTTCATGTATTGCTGGAACAAACTGGATGAATTTCATCGTCAATTGAATCAATCGAACACTGAAGCCGCCACGACTCTCCAGTTGGGAGGTGTCACATGAGCTCGTTGGTTCGTAGCGTGATTTGTGGCTTGTTGTGCAGTTTGGTGTTAACAGGCTGCGGACGACAATCGGAGTCTCAGTTGCGTACATATGGCTACAGCAATGGAAACGACGGCAATCGTAGCATTAATGGCTATGGCGCTTTCCGGAAGATGTTTCAGCAGCGTGGCGACAAGACTTTTACGGCGGTGTCTTTTTCGAAAGCTTTAGAAACGATGGACACCATCGTTTGGACGCCAGATACGGTAACGCCGCCGAGTGTTACTAATCGCGATACGCTTGAAGAATGGTTGGCGTCGAAATCAGGCAGAACGCTGGTTTATATCGGTCGAGATTTCGATGCCTCTAGCGATTATTGGGAACATGTTGTCTCGGAACTTCCTTCAGGTCAAAAGACTAGAGCGATGCGCGAACAGATGTTGTCGCGGGTTGAAGCGATGGAGAATGACTTGGGAGGCGTTCATTTTGCGCGTTGGTTTGTCGTGGATACGACACCAGTGCGAGCTCCCATTCAAGGTTTGCGCGGTGATTGGGCAAAGGGGATCAACGTCAATGAAACAAGGCTCGTCACTCGGACGGAATTGCGTCCTGCCGACTATTGGGACGAAGATAAGAAAGATTTGCCGGCCCTATTGGGTAATGACTCCGATTTATTCAACCAGATCGTAGTTGACTCAGAACAAAGGTGGACAGCGGAAGAGATGGACAGCATCTCGGATGAGGAAGAGTCAAGGATTCCAGATTCCAAAGTGCTATTGTCAGCCGATGACGGGCGCCCATTGGTGATTGAACTAACATCTCCAATTTGGAGCGATAGCAAGATTATTGTCATTGCCAACGGTTGCTTCACACTTAATGGCGCCTTGGTGTCTAAAGAGCATCGAAAATTGGCCGCAAAGGTAATTGATGAATGCAAAGAAAACGGTCGCGTCGCTTTTCTGCGAACAGGCAGGAATGGAATGAGAGTCAATGACCTCAACGATTCGTCCTACGCGACAAAAGGTTTGGAGATGTTTGCAAACTGGCCGATGAACTTTATTGTTTATCATTTCTTCATTTTGGGAATTATCATTTGTTTCGTTGTATTTCCTATATTTGGCCGACCGCGAGGCCTTCCCCAACGTGAGTTGAGTGACTTCGGGCACCATGTCGAAGCGCTTGGCGGTATGTTAAGACGCTGCCGCGATGAAGTATTTGCGAGAGAGAAGATATCCGAGTACTTTCGTTTGGTGCGCCGTGAGCCTAATCATCCCTGGTGTAAACCAACGATCCCTAAAACTATTTCCCCAGCGCCCCCTGTAAGCCAAGCGGCCATTCCCATTGAAGCAGAAATAATAACTGCACAGATTCAGGAGACGAAAAGTTGAGTCTAGCTCCAACGGAGAGTTCAGCGGTGAGATCGACCAAAGAACTATTTGAAGCAATACAAAAAGAGATCGCCAAGATTTATGTAGGCCAAGAAGAGTTAGTGTTATCGACGTTGGTAGCACTTTTTTCTAGCGGGCACGTGTTGATCGAGAGCGTTCCCGGTCTTGGGAAAACTCTCTTCGTGCGAACATTAGGCCGAATACTCGGTTGCCAATTTGGACGTATTCAATTTACGGCGGACCTAATGCCTTCGGACATTACTGGGGCTCCCATATTCGATATGAAGCAGCAGGAGTTTCGCTTTCGTGCGGGACCGGTTTTTACGCAGTTCTTGTTGGCTGACGAAATCAACCGTGCACCAGCCAAAACTCATGCCGCACTTCTGGAAATTATGCAGGAGTTTCGTGTTACAGTGGATGGCGTAAGCCATAAACTGGTCCGTCCGTTTTTGGTACTCGCGACTCAAAACCCGATTGAAAGCGAAGGAACATACAATCTGCCGGAAGCGCAATTGGATCGCTTTATGTTCAAAACGATGGTGGATTACCCTAGTGAGCTGGAAGAAGCGGCGATCTTGATGCAACATAGCCTGCAGCAAGATTTGGGGCAGCGTTTAGAAAACGAAGTTAATTGTGTAACGAATCCGGAAGAGATTTTGGCGATAACGCAGCGTAATAGCACTGTTCGTGTCGAAATGCCGTTGGTTCAGTATATCAATCGGATCGTGCGGCAAACTCGCAAATGGCCAACGTTCTATCTCGGTGCCTCGCCGCGCGCCGGTATTGCTTTGATGCAGGGTGCAAGAACTTTGGCTGCGTTCCGCGGTCGAGATTATGCAATTCCCGATGATGTCGCGGAGCTAGTGCTACCCGCGTTACGACATCGAGTCAGTCTGACCGCTGAAGCGGAAGTTGAGGGTATGAAAGTGGACGAGCAATTGCAACAAATGCTAAAGACGATCGAGGTACCTCGCTAGTCATGGATACGTTGTTGGAATACGTTCAGTGGCTAGTGGAGCAGGCGCCTTGGTTTGTGTTGGCGCTGTTTGCGTTGCCTTTTGCGCTGCTTGCGCGTTTTGGTCGCATCGCTCCTCGTGCGCAAACGGTCGTATTGTTAACGATTCCGTTTGTGGTAGGAGTTTTGGCAATTATCATTCCAGCGACGGTTGCCAATACTACTGCCCAGACCCGCACGCTTGCCCTCTTCGCCGCACTTTTGGTAGGCATATTGGATACTTTGATCCTGCTGATCGTCACCGTGGACTTATTCTTGTTGCCTTCCAAGAAAGAGTTCACGGCCAAACGTGAAATGCAACGTGCAGCTTCGATCGCTATGCCGCATCCGGTTGAGTTAACCATCGATTATCGTGGTAGGTGGCCGGTAAGCCTTCGTGTCAAAGATGATGCTCCAGAAGGAACGAAGTTATCTCCGGATGAGCATGTTATAAGGCTCGGTGCCAGGAAGCGTTGGCAGGGGAAGCATACGATTTCAGCGAACCAACGCGGGCCTTATGAGTTGGAGAATGTGTATGTCAATGTTCGATCGCTGCTTGGGTTTTGGCAAAAGAACATCGTCATACCTTGTCGCAGTACATTGCATGTCTATCCCGATATGAAGCAACTTGCAGAGTAT
>JBILTA010000403.1:0-5358 GCA_044371785.1 Pirellulaceae bacterium
CTGACACCTTGCGCCATTTTTCGCAAACGCAACACGCAGCAATTGTTTCTCTGCGTTTTTTCGGTCGTCATTGCAACGACCATCGGACAAGTGTTAAGAACATTCAAAGTGTGGTGAACCGAATTCGTTATGAACCGAATCCACAGACCGGTGCCGCAGCCCACACGAGTCGTTAACAAACTCCTACCATGGGCGGGTCAATCGGTCACAGCGTGCGCCTGAAGATCTTCTAAATCGATAAACTCAAGCGTTGAAATATGAGTCGCTTCGAGTACGACTTGAGGGGCCATGCCCGCCTCGAAGGCCTCTTTCCAACGCAAGGCGCACAAACACCAGCGATCACCTTCTTTGAGTCCCGGAAACTGGTACATAGGCATTGGCGTGCTGAGGTCATTGCCACGCGCTTTGGAAAAGGCCAAGAATTTGTCGGTCATCACGGAACAAACTAAATGCAAACCGACATCTTCTGCACCCGTGTTGCAACATCCGTCACGGAAAAAGCCCGTCATAGGCTCAAAACTGCAAGGTTCGAGTGAGGTTCCGAGAACGTTTTTAGCGGCCATAGGACTTCCTGATAGTGCAAAGTTACACGACGCGAGCCAAAAACTCGCTTCGAATATTAACTGGATTGATAAAGTGTAGTCATTGTAGCGAGGAAACTAGCTGCAAGTCACACCACCCACTTTAGGTGGTGGGTGGAAACGAAAACAGGGGTGAACGAAGAGTTGCCAAAAGGTTACAATTCGTAAGCCTGAGTTTCACGAACGAGGTTTCGGCTCGGCTATCAGCGAAACGCATCCCACCTACACTTAACCTTGGATCTTTGCCTTATGAGCAGCACCGCTCCGATGGATCCTGCCCTTCAAACGAAGTCGCAAGAAGCCAAAGCTTTATTGGATCAACACGCGTACGAAACCGTTCAATGGCATTTTCACGAGTCAACCGGCTCTCCCTTTTGGCTTGGCAAAAAAGCGGAACTGAAATTTGATCCGCTTAAAGATGTGAAAGGTTTTGATGACCTGAAAAAATTTCCGTTGTTTGAAGATGAGTGGTTGCGTGGTGGGCCGGTTCGGCGTTGGTTACCGAAGGGGCTGGAAGGTCAAGCCGCTTATGTGTTCGAAACAGGTGGAACTACCGGTATTCCCAAGAGCCGTGTGGTAGTCGATGACTTTCGTATCGACTATGAACATTTTAGCCATACACTTCCTGACCAGTACTTTCCCAAAGGTGCTAACTGGTTGATGCTCGGCCCATCGGGTCCGCGCCGTTTGCGTCTAGCGGTAGAGCATCTCTGCCAATATCGAGGCGGCATCTGTTTCTGCATCGACTTGGATCCACGTTGGGTCATCAAGTTGATCAAAAAGGGTTGGATGGAGCACCTTGAAGAATACAAGAAGCATTGTATCGATCAAGCTGTGACAATTCTAACTGCCGGCCATGATATTAAGTGCATGTTTGCCACACCAAAGTTGTTGGAATCTTTGGCATATGCACTGGCGGAAAAGGGAACCAGCATTCCTGAAGTTGGCATCACGGGTATCTTTTCTGGCGGTACTGAATTTACCCCACAATGGACTCGATTCTGTATTGAAGAGTTCTTCGGTGGTTCGCCCGAAGAGAGCGGTGTTTACATGACACCTACCTACGGTAACACCTTGATGGGCTTGGCATGCAGCAAACCCGTTACCGCCGAAGATGGCTACAAGATTACCTATTATGCTCCGCAACCTCGTGCGGTTGTAGAGTTAGTCGATTTTGACGATCCACAGAAAGTCGTTGGCTACGGTGAGTCGGGGCGCGTTAAACTTTACACCATGACCAAGGAATTCTTTGTTCCTGGTTTCTTGGAACGCGACGAAGGCGAGCGTGAAGCACCCTATGAGAAATATCCGTGGGATGGTGTAAGCGGTGTTCGTCCATGGCGTGGTATTGCTTCCCAGACTACCGTTGGTGTGTATTGATCGCGGCTTACAAGCGGAGTATTAGAAAATGTTGACAATCCCTGCCCTACGTTGGGGTAAACCGTATCAATCGCTCGAAACGCAAGACATCGTGCATTTTGATACCGGTGCCCCGATAGCCAAATTGGCCCAGGTCAATGGTGGCATGCTGCAGATGGACATGCGAAAAGCGGATCGCGCCCGAGCCGTCCTAAAGCAATTGTCGCCTGCTCAATTGATCGGCTGCTGCAAAAAAGCAGCAGAACTATTTGAACATGGCACATTGACAATGGGCGATGGCAAACAGACGGTAGATGATTTCGTTCATCAACAGTCGGCAAGCACAGGGCTACCAGAGCACTTGTGTCGCATGAACATGAAGAAGAATGCTTTCGTACTATCGAATATGGACAAGATTTTGGATGCGTTAACGCGCGGCCTTGATCTTGAGATCTTCGCGAAAGGTTATGGCGAAGAGGGACGAAACGTCATTGTTAGTTATCAATGCCAATCCCCTGTACTTGCCGCCGTTCTGCCCAACAACTCGCCCGGTGTCCATACGTTATGGTTGCCTGCCGTCGCACTGCAAGTTGGTCTAATGCTTAAACCAGGTTCACAGGAACCCTGGACACCGTATCGCATGGTGGCATCGTTCATCGAAGCCGGTATGCCAGCGGAAGCCTTTGGACTTTATCCTGGTGGTCATGATGTCGGTGGTGCGCTGCTCAGTAAAGCACCTCGAGCGATGGTCTTTGGAAGCGCCCAAACTGTGGCCCAGTATGCTGGTAATCCACGCGTTCAAGCGCATGGTCCTGGCTTCAGCAAGATTTTGATTGGCGACGATGTTGTAGATCAGTGGGAAGATTACATCGATCTAATGGTCGAGAGTATCTATGCCAATAGTGGTCGTGGATGTATCAACTGCTCTGGCATCTGGGCTTCTCGGCACACCAAAGATATTGCAGCTGCTTTGGCTGCTCGCTTAGGTCCTATTGAAGTTCGCCCTCCCCAAGATCCAGAGGCTGGCCTAGCAGCGTTTACCAACAAGCAAATGGCCATGGGAACTTGGGGCATGGTACAACAAGACTTGGCCGAATCAGGCGTCACCGATATGACCGCCGGTTATGGTGAACGATTGATTGAACGCGAATTTTGTGCTTACTTGCGTCCGATGATTGTCCATTGCGATTCGCCTGAACGCGGCGTAGCTGCCAAGGAATACATGTTCCCATTTTCGAGCGTGGTTCAATGCCCGCAAAAAGACATGATTTCCAAGATCGGCTCAACATTGATTGGTACCGCTTTGACCAACGATCCTAAGTGGATTGCAGAGCTTACCGAATCGGTGCATATCGATCGCTTGAACATTGGTCCGATTCCAACAACTCGTTTGAACTGGTTGCAACCGCACGAAGGTAACTTGATCGATTTCTTATATCGTTCACGTGCTTACCAGATCGCACCGATGCCTGTTACGGCAAAGGTGTAAGCTCCATTGTCGGTGGTGCGCAAGTAGACAAAGTCCTTTTGAAAAGTCCCGTTGGTTTTACCAGCGGGACTTTTTTTGATGGCTTGACATCCCAACCGGACAATATATACACTTGTTTAGTTTTCCACAGTTAAGCGGGAGTCTTTTGAGCCATGGATCGGGATGACAAAACTATTCGTTCCCCCGATTCTAGTTCCGAAAAGTCTAGGGGAGAAGAGTCGATGCTTACGACCGAAAATCAAACCGAAACCTCAAAAACTTCCTCTCAAATCATGGGGACTGAGGTCGTTATAACAACCTCCGCCACAGCCTCGGATAGCCACTCCCAACCCACGGAAAACAATGCCGTAAAACAACCGAAATTCCAATTGGGAACGCCTATCCAGTTCGTACCTGGAGTAGGAAGTACTCGTGCACCTCTCTTCGAGAAACTAGGATTGCCGAGAGCCGGTGATTTACTCTTCTACTTTCCGCGCGACTATCTTCCACCGGTTGAAATCGTCCCTTTTTCGAAATTAAAAACCGACACACGAGTCTCTGTTGTGGGGACTGTTATCGATCGAGAATTTCGTGGCGTTAGTGAAGGACGAAGTGTTGCAGGCGTACTGCTGCAAATCGAAGGAGGAGCTGTTCGATTAAAGTGGTTCAATCAACCCTATCGTCTTGATAGCATCAGTCATGGAGCCCGAATTCAAGCCACGGGCGTGATCAAAATGAGTGGCTTCGTATGGGAAATCGTGCATCCTGAATACAAAATTCTGGATGATGAAGAAGAGCTTGCCCCCAATAAACCCGTTCCGCAATACAGCTTGACTGAAGGACTTCTCAATCATCATGTAAAACGCGCTGTTCATAATGCGGTGAATGAACTTGCCGAATGTGTAGAAGAAGTTCTCCCTTCTTCGGTTCGTGAATTAGGCGGGCTGCTTGGAATCAGTGACGCTCTAAAACAAATTCACATCCCCGGCACAATGGATGATGCGATGAATGCCCGGAAGCGTTTCATCTTTCAGGAATTACTGGTACTTCAATTGGCTTTGGCACTGCGAAAACGCCAGCGGCTTGCTGGTCTTCCAGCACCGATGCTCGAAGACAATGCCAAGATCCACAATCGAATCTTGAGCCGCTTTCCATTTGAACTTACCCAAGACCAGCGTCAAGCGATCACCGATGTCGCCAATGATATGGGGCGAAATGTGCCGATGAATCGCTTGATCCAAGGCGATGTGGGAAGCGGCAAAACGGTGGTCGCCATGTATGCGATGTTACTAGCAGTAGCTCATGGTTACCAAGCTGCCCTTATGGCTCCGACCGAAGTTCTGGCTCGTCAACATGCTCGCGTTTTGGGTGAAAGCTTAAAGGCGAGCCGCGTAAATGTTGAATTGCTCACGGGTTCACTTTCAGGGAGTGAACGCAAAAGCGTACTCGATTCGGTCGCGATGGGAACGACGGACTTGGTTATCGGCACACAAGCCTTGCTTTCCGATCAACTCGAGTTCCGAAAACTGGGCGTGGTCATTGTCGATGAACAGCATCGATTTGGCGTTGGACAACGAGCCAGTTTACGTAGCGGCAGCGAAACTCAACCGCATTATCTGGTACTCACTGCGACTCCCATTCCGCGCACGATTGCCATGACACTCTTTGGCGATTTGGATGTGTCGGTATTACGCGAGAAACCGCCCGGCAGAACTGTCACCAAAAGCTATGTAGCTCGCCAAGATGAGATGGTGAGTTGGTGGGAGTTCGTTCGTAAGCAACTGCAGCAAGGGCGACAAGCTTACGTTGTCGCGCCGCGGGTTGAAGATAATGAACAAGAAGAGAGTCGAGGGGCCGAATATTGGTATGACCGCCTGCAACGCGAAGAGTTCGCCAGTTATCGGGTGGGCCTTTTGCACGGACGAATGTCAGCGAGCGACAAAGACGAAA
>JBILTA010000404.1:0-5341 GCA_044371785.1 Pirellulaceae bacterium
GTTGGCTGCCTCGGAATCCCATATCTTGCAGATTCGTCGCTTCGACTCGCAGGGAACTACGGATGGACATCAAGTTCTCGATGATGGCTCGGTACTTCTTACTGGCGGCGATCCACCCGATACAGATACTTACGAAATCATCGCCACTCGTCCACTCAAGAATATACGCGCTATTCGTCTTGAAGCTTTAAAGCATCCAACATTGCCGGGTCAAGGTCCTGGTCGGGGAGATCCCGTTAAGTCCAACTTCGTTCTCAATGAGTTTTCGGCTGAACTTGTGAACGTTGACGACGCAGAATCCGCTGAGCCCACTGTGAAAGAAGTTCTTGCTTCACTTAAGTTCAATACAGCGACCGCCAACTATTCGCAGCCGAAATACTCTGTTACAAATGCGATCGATGAAAAACCACAAACGGGTTGGGCAATCGGTCCTCAATTCGATCGCGATCATCACGCCCTCTTCACATTGGTGGAACCGCTCGATCTCACCGAAAACCAAGCTTTGCGCATTCGAATGTTGCAGCAGTTTGGAAACGGTCGAACTTTAGGCCGATTCAAACTTACCGCGATCACAGGCGACCCAGAGCAACGTCAACTCCCATCCAAAATAAGAAGCTTACTCGCCAAACCCATTACACAACTGGCCCATGAAGAGCGTCAGCATGTCAACGAGTTTTATAAACAAACCGACCAACAATCGTTAGAACTAAAGAAACGGATATCCAACCTCGAGACCAAGATTTCAGACCTAAGTCCCACGCGAACACTCGTTGCAAAAGAACTTGCATCACCGAGACAGTCCTTTCAATTTATTCGAGGTGACTACCGGCAACTCGGTGAAGAGGTTTCTCCCGGCATTCCATCTATGTTCCGAGCCGACTCGACCACGAATTCCATAAGCGAGCCGATGAATCGATTAAGATTTGCACAATGGCTCGTATCCGCAGAAAATCCTCTTGCATCGAGGGCAACCGTCAATCGTTGGTGGCAAGAGATTTTTGGCAATGGTATCGTCACAACTCCCGAAGACTTTGGACTTAAAGGCGCCTTACCATCCCATCCTGAATTGCTCGATTGGCTCACCTTATACTACCAAGAGCACAACAACTCGCTCAAGCAACTTTTGAAGGTTGTCGTCTTATCGGAGACCTATCGACAATCGTCGGCTACTACCAAAACTCAATGGGAATTAGATCCTGAGAATCGCTGGCTGGCTCGTGGTCCACGTTTTCGATTGGACGCAGAGACAATCCGCGACAATATCTTGTCCATTGCTGGACTACTTAACATGAAACAGACTGGCCCACCAATTTACCCACAGCAGCCTGATGGTCTTTGGACAAAAATTGGAGGGCAGGTTTACAACTATGAAACAAGCTCTGCTGCTGAATCAAATCGTCGAAGCATCTACGTCGTGTGGAAACGAGCGTCACCTTATCCGAGCATGATGAATTTTGACGCCAGTTCGCGTTTAGTATGTACTGTTCAACGTTCACGCACCAATACGCCGCTGCAGGCACTTACGCTCCTAAATGATCCGGTTTATGTCAATGCGGCAAAACAATTCGCGAAGCGTATCGAACGGGAAACCGCAGGTAAGCCCTGGAACGATCAACTCGATGATGCATTTCGGATGGCACTCGGCCGCGTTCCTTCCGCTACTGAGCATGTACGACTCAAAAAGCTGTTTGATGAGGCTGTAGCAGACTCCACCCGGCGGAGCGATGCAATCTCCGCCAATCATATCGGCTGGTTTGAAGTAGCCACGGTGCTTTTGAACCTTCATGAAACGATTACCAAAGAGTGATGCCATGAAGAGCAAAACGAATCTGAATTTCTGTGAAGCTAAGGAAGTTACCAGCGTAATCTATAAGCAATGGCTTAGGCGCGAGTTTCTCTCGCGGTCTGGTTTTGGCTTGGGAGGTATTGCATTAGCATCGCTACTGAGCGACGAGCGATCGCTGTTTGCAGAGGGCCATCTTCCCGTGAGTGCCAAGCACATCATTTACTTGCACATGATTGGCGCACCGTCACAATTGGATTTGTTTGAAGATAAGCCTGAGTTAACGCGTCGAGACAAACAGCCTTGCCCTGCGGAAGTCACCAAAAATCGAGACTTCGCATTCATTGGAAAGACATCGCTTTTGGCGGCCTCTCCTTGGAAGTTTCAGAAACATGGGCAAGCTGCCCACACTTTTTCAACGTTGCTTCCGCACTTGGCAGGTGTCGCAGACGAGATGACCTTTATTCGTTCAATGCATACGGATGAAATCAATCATGCTCCAGCGCAGATGTTTTTGCACTCCGGCTTTGGGCGAGGTGGGCGTCCCAGCTTAGGTGCCTGGGTTTCCTATGGGTTAGGCTCTGAGAATAGCGATCTACCTGCGTATATTGTATTGGTAAGTGGCCCACCGGGTGGTGCTGGGACCAGCTTGTGGACCAACGGTTTTCTGCCGAGTGTTTATCAAGGGACTCCGTTTCGCTCATCCGGCGATGCCGTGCTCTTCCTTTCGAGTCCAGAGGGGATACCTCCCGCACGCCGACAAAAAACACTTGCCGCCTTAGCGGATCTCAACCGCGAACATTTGTTGCATTCCGGCGATCCAGAAATCGAAACGCGAATCTCGCAGTACGAAATGGCATTTCGTATGCAAACCTCGGTTCCCTCTTTGATGGATCTGCGAAATGAATCCGTAGCCACACTTGAAATGTACGGGGCAATCCCTGGCAAAGCCTCGTTTGCAAATAACTGCCTGCAAGCACGACGTCTTATTGAACAGGGCGTGCGTATTGTAGAACTTTACGATTCCGATTGGGACCATCATGGCGGCATCGAGAATCGCCTCCCCGAAAAATGTCGTGACATCGATCGCCCCATTGCGGCTTTGATAAACGACTTAAAAAGACGAGGACTTCTAGAAGAAACGCTCATCGTTTGGGGGTCTGAATTTGGACGGACACCGTTGCAACAAGGAGATAGTCCAACAAATGGAAAGTTGGCTGGCCGTGACCACCATAAAGACGCGTACACGATGTGGCTCGCAGGCGGCGGTATTAAGCCTGGCATCAGCTACGGCAAGACCGATGAACTCGGAATGGATATTGTCGAAAATGGCGTTCATGTCCATGACCTTAATGCAACCATCCTCCACGTGCTGGGTATCGATCATACTCGACTCACGTTTCGTTATCAGGGAAGAGATTTCCGTTTAACCGATGTTCATGGCAATGTCGTGCATTCGCTTATTTCTTCTACCTAACCCCACAATTCCATTATGCTCCAACCAATCTCCTTTCAGTTGCTTCTTCAACAGTGCACGATTCAATGTTGCTGGCTGGCGATCGTTTTTCTATCGAGCATCCTGGCTCAAACAGAAAATGTAACAGCGCAACAACCTCCCAATATTCTCTTTGCGATTGCAGACGATTGGAGCGTACATGCTGGAGCTTATGGAACCAAATGGGTAAAGACGCCCAACTTCGATCGTATCGCTGCGGAAGGCCTGATTTTCGTCAATGCATATACGCCGGCCGCTAAATGTGCCACATCGCGAGCTTCGATTCTGACGGGACGCAACATATGGCAGCTCGAAGACGCAGGGAACCACCTCTCCTTTTTTCCCGCAAAGTTTACGGCTTGGCCAGAAGTATTACAGCAGAATGGTTGGCATGTTGGGATGACCGGTAAAGGTTGGGGACCAGGGGTTGCCAAAGATGCCGCTGGCCGGGAACGACAAATGACGGGCAAACCGTATCAGGCACGCAAAACACCGCCACCCACAAAAGCCATCAGCAACAATGATTACGCCGGTAATTTTTCCGATTTTTTGGATGCAGCCCCCAAAGACACACCTTGGTGCTTTTGGTACGGAAGTACAGAACCACATCGCAACTATGAGTATCGATCAGGGGAGATCAAAGGCAAAAAGAGCCTTAGCCAAATTGAACGCGTACCCGCTTATTGGCCTGACACTGAGATTGTACGACATGATATCCTCGACTATGCCTATGAAGTGGAACATGTCGACCTGCATTTGGGAAAGATGCTCGCCGAACTTGAACGACGAGGACAACTCGACAATACGCTGATCATTGTCACGAGCGATCATGGCATGCCGTTTCCTCGAGTCAAGGGCTACGCCTACTACGATTCAAACCACGTACCTCTAGCTATACGTTACCCCAAAGGAATTTCGACGCCAGGTCGCACGATTACCGATTTTGTGAGCTTTATCGACATCGCCGCAACGCTGCTTGATTATGCGAAAGTGGATTCCAGTCAAGTTGATATGCTCCCTATCTCCGGAACCAGTTGGCGGCCAATTTTTGATTCCTCTCAGTCCGGGCGCGTAGTAGCGAATCGTGACCATGTTTTGATTGGGAAAGAACGCAATGATGTGGGGCGCCCTAATGATGTGGGTTATCCGATTCGCGGCATGGTGAATGATGAATTCTTATACCTCTACAATTTTGAACCAAGTCGCTGGCCTGCGGGCAATCCCGAAACAGGTTATCTTGATACCGACGGTAGCCCTACCAAAACGTTGATATTGGAATTGGGACGAAAAGAACGTCGCGATCCATTTTGGCAGTGGAATTTTGGCATGCGACCACAACAGGAACTGTATGCAATAAACAAAGATTCAGACTGCGTCCATAACCTTGCTAATAAGGGCGAATTCTCCAGGGAAATCGACAAACTACGGGAGACGCTGTTTGATGAATTAAAGCGCCAAGGCGACCCTCGGATGGTGGGTAAAGGCGATATCTTTGATCGCTATGTACCTACTCATGGAGCCAATTTTTACCAGGAGTACAAACAGGGCAAAAAGCCATCTGCAGGCTGGGTCAATGAAAGCGACTTTGAGCCCGAGCCGATCACAAGCCCCTAGCAGGTGCTCAGAATCCTACATTCCAAATCTGAGGTGTCCAGAAGTAGGTTTGCCAAGCATCCTTGGTGGCGCATTCTCGCACTAACAGTCGATCATCGTGAACCTCAAAATACATGAACGCTTGGGCTTCGCTCTTGAAGTGACTTGAGTTGTCAACATTAAAGACATTCAAGCCATTGGGACCTTTCACTGCTGAACCCTGCCAACGATAAACGTCCCGTACATGCGTATGACCGTGCAAAAGTGCGGCGATTCGATAAGGCTGTATCGCCTTGTAGAACGCTTGAATGTCACAGGGATGCCATTCGCGATGTTTGTTATCCGGGTCCATTTCATTACAAATGACCGAATAGCGAGCCAAGTCAATGTGATGCGTTAGGATGACAGGGCGCCCACTGGTTCCAACATGCTGTCTTAAATCTTCAACCAAAAAATCTAAACTATCAGCA
>JBILTA010000405.1:0-5319 GCA_044371785.1 Pirellulaceae bacterium
CAATACGCCTCTGATTGCGTCCAAATGTCTTCAAAAAGTAACTCCGAACCGCTGAGTCATATAACTGAACCGCCCGAGTCCCTTCGGGATAAAACTCGGTCTTAGCGAAATCAGCCCCAGGAAACTCAATCTGCTCGAACTTCGTCGGTACCGCCGTCGCCTGACAAATGGCATCATGCATCACTTCCGCCATCAATCGTTTCGGATAGTAATGCGAAAAAAACTTATGATCCTGCTCATTGCCTGACACCGTATCGCTTTCCAATGCGTACGCATTGGAAAGCAGAATAAGTCTCATCAGTTTCTTGAGATCATACTTCTCCTCTGCCAGGTAATTTGATAACTGCTCAAACAACTCTGGATTACTGGCTGGATTGCTCACACGCAAATCATCAACAGGCTGTACTAACCCAATCCCAAAGAAGTTAGCCCACACGCGATTCACCACAGCTTTGGTGAAGTACGGATTGTCGGGTGCGGTCATCCACTGAGCCAAATACTCGCGACGATCGGTAGGAAGATTGGGGTCAACTGCCGGCGCATCGAGCGGGGCAGGGGGCTGCGGCTTTCCTGTTGAAGGCTGAATCAAGTCACCTCGTTCTAGAACGACCAACGTCCGTTTGCCATCCCCACTACGCGAGTCACCTCCCCAACCTTTAGCCCGCACCCGCGCAAACATGTTGGCCATCGCATAATATTGATCGTTAGTCCATTTTTCGAGCGGATGATTGTGACACTTGGCACAACCAATCGATAACGCTAAGAACGCTTGACAGGCATTCTCCGTCATTGTTTCAGGGTCTTGGCTTAACGCATAGAAGTTTGTGGCTCCTTGATCAAGAGAGTTACCTTTGGCTGTGATCACTTCTCGAACAAACTGATCCCAAGGAGTGTTTTTCTCTACGCTTCCACGTACCCATTGGTAATAGGCCTTTATCGCATCAGGGCGCAATAACGTCCCATTGATCATCAGAATATCGGACCACTTATAGGCCCAATAGTCGACAAATTCCGGCCTGCTCAGCAAATGCTCTACCAACAGTTCCTTTTTGTTGGGCTCAGAGCTCTCCATGTACTGTTTGACTTCGGCAGCCGTTGGTAACACTCCAAGCGTATCGAGAAACGCACGCCGTACAAACTCACTATCTGAACATAGCGGTGATGGTGGCAGCCTCAACTCACGAAGTTGCTGCACCACGGCTCGATCGATTAGCGATGCGGTTTGAAGAGTTGCAAACTCCCCTTCATGAATCTCATTTGGATAGGGGACGGTCACCCGCGAGAGAACCAAACGACTGTCATACCAAACAACAACGGATCCCTCACCATAACCTACGATCGTCACTTTACCATTCTCATCAACTTGGCATACCGCTTCATCGCTGGCAGAAAACTTGGCCCAATGAGTGACATCTTCGATGCGTCCATTGTTGTAGTGGGCCAATACAACCATCCGTTGGCTTTCACCTTGCCGCATCACCACACGGCCAGGCAACACCTCAATGCGATCCAGTTTGACCGATGCCACTGGCTCAACAGGTGCACCACTTGCAATCCAGTCCGCAATGACACGATAATTAAAACTATCAACGGGGAGCTTGAGACCTCCCTTGTGCGGTACACCTTCACTCGGTTTCGTTAGCAATAAACTCTTGGCTGGGTCAGCCAATTCGATTCGTCTACCCCGATCCTGTGTGGTAATCGTAAAGTGGTCCGCCATAGCATCGTAACCTCGTAGCGAAAGGCGGAACCCACCTTTCCCCGCCAGAGCTCCATGGCAGGCCCCACTATTACAGCCCGCCCGAGCCAATACTGCTTGCACATGATGCTTAAACTCCCATTCGGCGGGCTTAGCTGCTTGAGTCACGCGAATTGGTATCGCATCAACGTACCCCACGCCCTCAGGTGAAATCCACTGCGCAACCAGCGATGTCAAGCCATCTCGCAATGGAATGACTCGACCGCTTTCAAGTTTGGCGATCTCTGGATCTGTTATCTTCCAACGTATCTGTTCCGCCGGAATTTCTGCTCCAAGTAAACCACTCTTTAATTGAGCCTGTAAAGTAACCGTTTGCCAGCGATTTGCGTTTTGTATATCAACCACACGTGGCTGCAAAAGGATCCCCTCGACGGCTAACAACCGCTCTGCAGGTGATAACGTTTGCTCGTCATCGGACGGAGCTAAAGCGACGACACTCCCGGACATAACATGCAAGCTCAACAAAACAGTGAGCAGCCAGACCGTTGCGCGGTAGCATGCTGTTGTTTTGATGAGCGGGATCAGCAGTTTGACTCGATTTTTACGCGATGAGAGGAGGCACATTTTCGAATCCATTATGCGAATAGTTCGCTTATTTCACGGAAGCCATTGTCAACGATAGGAAACGGTCGACCTGAAGGACCAGGCAAAATGGTTTCCAAGTCGAGCCCTAGGCTATGAAAAATCGTAGCTACCACGTTAGGTGGTTCTACAGGTCGATCTGCGGGGACTGCTCCAATCGGGTCACTGGATCCCACCACTTGGCCACCCCGAACACCACCACCCGCAAAATAGACGGTAAAGCACTGTGGCCAATGATCACGTCCACCCGCAGGGTTCACTTTCGGTGTCCGTCCAAATTCTGCCAAATTGCAAACCAAGGTGTCCTCCAGCAAACCGCGCTGATGCAAATCCTCGATCAATGCCGAATACGCTTGGTCGTACATCGGCGCGACAATGTTCTTCATCCCTTCGATCGAGGTGAAGGGTTTGCTGCCATGTATATCCCAGGTTATCTCATCGAATACTGTTAAGAAGGCATTTACGGTCACGAAGCGAACACCTGCTTCAACCAAACGACGCGCCAGTAAACAACATTGACCAAATCGATTCATGCCATAACGCTCGCGCACTTCAATCGGTTCAGCCGAGAGATCGAATGCTGCGCGGGCTTGCGTACTGGTCATCAGGCGATAGGCCGATTGGAAGTTTTCATCCATCATGCGAGCCGCTTCACTCGACTCGAACTTCTTTACCTGTTCCTCGACGATGCTCCTCATCCGCTGGCGACGATTGAGTCGAGCTTCGCCAATGTTATCTGGAGGAAGAAGATCGGGAACTTTGAAATCCTTCTGTGAAGGGTCAGCCATCAAAGCGAATGGATCATACGCTTTCCCCAGAAATCCACCCGCTTGACCATTGGGCAGATTCCCGCCACCACGTCCCATCGGTTCAGGTAATACGACATGTGGAGGTAAATCAGATCGTCGACCGAGAAGATAGGCTGCGGTGGAACCGGCATGGGGCGTATTGATACCCCCTGTGAATTGACGGCCAGTTTGCATGATCTGCCACCCCGCATCATGCACCGCGGCACCGCGATGAAAACAAGATCGCACCAATGCAAACTTGTCAGCAATTTGCGCATGCTTGGGGAGAATCTCAGACAACTGTATTCCAGAAACGTTGGTCGCAATCGGCTTGAAAGGACCGCGAATCTCTGCAGGCGCCTCGGGCTTCATGTCCCAAGTATCCAGATGGCTTGGCGCCCCCAAGTTGAAGATCATAATGCATGATCGCTTACTCTTGCTAGGATCAACTTTGCCTGCCGCATGCGCGGCCTGATACTGAGCCAAGCTGAAGCCAAGGGCTCCAAGCGTACCAGCCTGTAAGAAATCTCGACGGGTGGTTCCTCCACATGTCTGCACTGCAGCATTGCTGGTCAATCTTAGCATGCAACGAGTCCTGTCGGCGGGGAAGAGGGATGGCGAAGCAGGTCATGCTTCAGGTGAGGTGACTCTCTTAGTTTAACCGCTCTCGCAGGTAAAGCAAAGCGAATAGAGTAAGGCCTCGTCTTCCTAAAACTCCGCAGGCTTTTCTTCATTTCCTTCAATTTCAGCTTCATACTCGCGATAATTGGCGACGGCCTCCCGGCCCGAAGGCATGAATTTGTTGCGATAAGTTCGGGTGAGACAGAGCAAGCAGCGAACGGGGAAGAAGCCAAAAGGCACTAGAAACCAATCCCACCATCGTTTGCTGGCGGGACGCACTACACTATGACAAATTCGACAATTGCCGCTCATGCCTATCACTCAACCCTATCACCCAACCTTCGATTCACAAAGCGAACCGTGTGCGGCTTGCTAAAACATGAAAGGATGTCTCGAATGAAAAAAATATGACCAGAACTTAAGAGCAATAGAAAAATAATAAGGCCGGCTTATGAAGTCAAATATAAAATATGTCAGTAGTAAAAACAGAAGCAACTACCTCGACTTACCCCCTCCGTTATACGACAAATCTTGCGTTAAAATCCGTACATAATACAGTAGAACGTGAATGAAAATCTTACCTTGGCGTTTCCATCGGCTAAAACGGCTCTACAGAAGATGCTTTGCTTTCGCCTTCAAGTATTCATTGATCATCGGAGAGGTCATCTGCTCAGGGAAAGCATCTACGACCAATACGCCTTGCATCCGCAATCGATGCAACACCTGTTCGCGCCAAGTTAACAGACTTGCAGCTGCCGCACTGCGATAAAGCACATCGGGGTCACTGGCTGGATTGTCGGCCGCATCAAAAATTCGATGGTCGCGCAACAATACCAACAACGGGAGATGGCGCTGCTGCAAATTACCCAGATAGGCCGTGATTTGATCGGCATTCACCTGATCGATGATCGACGTAATCAATACCACCAAAGATCGTTTGCGCAAATGGCTCGACAAATGCAAAAACGCTTGATCAAATCGACTCTCAATCAATCTTGGAAAACGATCAAACCCAGCATGTAACAACTGATTCATTTGGCTTTTGCCACTCCTCGGTGGAACATAGCGATCCACTTTGTCGGAAAAGCAAACGAGCCCAACGGAGTCACCTTGCGACAAGGCCACATGTGACAACATCAGCAACGAGTTCAGGCCATAATCGACCAAACTCAATCCGTCGTAAGTGTTGGTCATCATCCGCCCACAATCAAGCATGAAGACCACACGTTGACTCTGATCGCTTTGAAAATCTTTAACCGTAAGCTTATTTCTGCGGGCAGTAGTGCGCCAATCGATGAACTTGTAGTTGTCATCCAAGGTGTAGTCGCGAAGCCGCTCGAAGTCGCTATCCTGTCCAATCTTTCTAGTGCGCCGCACGCCAATCAAACTGAGGCGATTCGATCTAGCCAGTATCGCATACTCTGCAAGTTGCTTCATATCGGGATAGACATGCAATGTACTGCGACAAGGTATGACGATGTTCTTTTGCCAAAACCCAAGCAGCGATCGAACATTGACATACACATTCTCCAACTCATAAGGTCCGCGTTGGTTCGCTGAAATCGTATG
>JBILTA010000406.1:0-5314 GCA_044371785.1 Pirellulaceae bacterium
CGTAGCATGCCATGATGCCGATCGGCTTTGGTAACTGACATAACCAATGCGATAGTCGATCCATCTGCTCTTGCCATCGATAACCTTGTTGTCCGCGAGTCGCATTTTCAAACTGATAACACTTGGCTCCTCGCGCTAACACTGCTTCAGCAAAGGCTTCTCCGCGCCAACGACTCCAGTTGAAACCGATTTCACCACAATACGCAAGATTGCGAAAGCCGCGTTGCAATAAATGGTCCGCCGCTAATCGAGCGATGGCTCCATCGTCGGTCTCGACCCACGGCAGATCGGGCAAAGGACGAGCGGCACTGACGTCGATCACGGGAATTGTCAATTTCGACAATGCTGCCGCGATCTGCGGTGTCTCGATGCGGGCAATGACACCATCACCATGCCAATTCGCGAGCCAACGTGGAGCTTCCGCTGAACGTTGTTGTTCGGGCAGATAAATCGACCATCCGGGAAACTCGTGGAGATAGTCGGTGATGCCTTCGACCAAGCCACGGGCGTAGGCGTTCGAGGTTTCAACCAGTAATGCGACCGATTTTCGGGCCATATACATCAACCTCTATCGAATTCACCCAAGTTCCGGAGCCAAGCTCGCTTGCCGAGTCCCCTAGCCTCCACTGCGTTCCTGCCAAGAATCTGCAGCGGATGCCTACCCAACACCCACCCAGGGGGATTCGGTAAAAAATCTAATATTGAATGCGCTTTTTCTCAGTGTCAAGCAGATTCCGACCATCCATACTGATCAGGTTGAATTTCTTGTCGCTTTCCGCCTCTCCCCTCCATGAAACGGATCCTCCCATGTCGGTGAAGCCTGTTCGAGTCGCCATGATCGGTCTAGGTTTTGGTGCTGAGTTTATTCCCATATATCAAGCCCATCCGCACGCCGAAGTGGTGGCCATCTGCCGCCGCAATGAAGCGGAACTCCACGAAACCGGTGAGCGTTTTGGTATTGCCAAACGTTACACGAAATACGCTGACGTTTTGAGCGATCCTGACATCGATTTCGTCCATATCAACTCGCCCATTCCTGATCATGCTTGGATGAGCCTCGAAGCTTTACAGGCTGGCAAGCATGTGATGTGCACAGTGCCGATGGCGACCACAATCGAAGAGTGCCAACAGATTTGCAACATGGTCAAAAAGACCGGCTTCAAATACATGATGGCTGAAACCGTTGTTTACAGCCGTGAGTTCTTGTTCCTTAAAGAGTTGTATCAAAAAGGTGAACTCGGCAAGATTCAGTATCTTGCTGCCTCACATCCGCAAGATATGGATGGCTGGCCTGAATATTGGGAACGTATGATTCCAATGCATTATGCTACTCACGTGGTCAGTCCTTGTTTGGGCCTGGTCAATGGGCGAGCAGAGTATGTTTCTTGTTTTGGCAGCGGTACAGTTCGCGAAGACATTCGCCGCAAGTCGGGCAACGCCTTTGCGGTTGAATCTTGCCATATCAAGATTTCCGAAAGTGATGTCGCTTGCCACATTTGGCGTTTTCTATACGACACCGCTCGTCAGTATCGCGAGAGCTTTGATGTTTACGGTACCAAGAAGAGCTTTGAGTGGTCTTTGGTCGAAGGTCAACCGCATGTGATTCATACTGCGAAGAAGCCTGAGCATGAGATCCCAAGTCCGATCGAAGTTCCCGATTACGCTCATTTGCTCCCTGAACCGATTCGCAAGTTTACACGTTCTATTCAAGATGCGGATCATCTCTCCTTTATCCAGGGTGGTGGCCATGGTGGCTCCCATCCTCACTTGGTACATGAGTTTGTCTCTTCGCTTATCGAAGATCGCGATCCATGGCCCAATGCGGTTACCAGCGCTAACTGGACGTGCGTTGGATTATGTGCCCATGAATCGGCAATGAATGGTGGAGCTATTGTTCCATTGCCGAAGTTTACTTTGGAATAACTCTTAATCTCCACGAACCATGTCCTCATGCTTCGACCGCTGAATTCAACCCGAATTCAACGGTTGTCGCTCGCTTTATGATGCGGTTTTAACTGAGCCGCGCGCTGTTGCGTATTCCTGTCAATGACGAGTACACCTATGAACTTCGGACGATTTTTTCTGTGGTTAGGTTTAGTCTTTGCAAGTTGCTTTTCGGGCGTAAGCCAAGCGGAAGCAGCGGACAAAAACCTGAAAGTATTGTTTCTCGGTGACAAAGGACATCATCGACCTGCTGATCGAGCAGCCCAACTCATTCCGATACTTCGATCGCGCGGAATTGCGGTCGAGTACACCGAGAGCATGGCCGTTCTGGAACCAGAGACTCTCAACCAATATGATGCTTTGGTTATCTATGCCAACATCACCGAAATCAAACCAGAGCAAGAAAAGGCATTGCTCGAATATGTGCGCAGCGGCCATGGCTTTGTGCCATTGCATTGTGCCTCGTATTGTTTCTTGAACTCACCTGCTTACATTGCCTTAGTGGGTGGCCAATTCCAGAGACATGGCGGGCAAGAGTTTATCACTCGCATCGCTGAACCCAATCATCCCATCATGAAAAACTACGATGGCTTTCGTAGCTGGGACGAAACTTACATCCACAACAAACACAACAATGAAGGGCGTTTGATTCTTGAATATCGAGAACAAGGTGAACAAGCGGAAGGACAAACTGCGGAGCCTTGGACATGGGTTCGCAACGAAGGTAAAGGACGCGTTTTTTATACCGCTTGGGGACATGACGAACGAACTTGGGGTCAACCTGGCTTCCAAGCGTTAGTTGAACGCGGCATTCGCTGGTCGTGCGGACAAGACCTTAAAGATGCTCCTCCATTCACCAACGCTGAGCTGTTTCAAGCACCCGTGATGACCGAATTGAGCAAAGACGTTGAACCGTTCAAATATGTTGACGTTGGAAATGAGATCCCCAATTACACGCCCAGCAAACAATGGGGCGTGCAAGGCAAACCTCTTACAGCCATGCAAGAGCCGTTGTCGCCTGAAGAGGCCATCAAACATTACGTTTATCCTCAGGGCTTTGAATTCAAGCTGTTTGCTGCGGAACCAGAATTGGGTGGCAAACCCATCTTTATGACTTGGGATCATCGCGGCCGTCTTTGGGTCTGCGAAACCATGGATTATCCGAACGAATTGCAACCTGGAAACAAAGGTCGCGATCGCATTCGCATTTGTGAAGACAGTGACGGCGATGGAGTTGCAGATAAATTCACGGTGTTCGCTGAGCAGTTGAGTATTCCAACCGCCATTGCTTTCTGCCGTGGTGGTGCGTTTGTGCAAAACGGCACCGAAACTTTATATCTCAAAGACACAAGCGGAGACGACAAAGCGGACATTCGCGAAGTTGTTATCGAAGGTTGGGCGATGGGTGATACA
Source organism: Pirellulaceae bacterium (assembly GCA_044371785.1). Taxonomy (GTDB): domain Bacteria; phylum Planctomycetota; class Planctomycetia; order Pirellulales; family Pirellulaceae; genus JAFLCP01. The sequence continues at coordinate 3,358 of JBILTA010000406.1, forward strand.
CACGGTGGTATCAGCAACTTCCATTACGGCTTAGACAACTGGTATTGGGGCATGCAGGGATACAACTTCTCAGAACCTGTCACTGCAGCGGGCAAACAAGATGGGTTCCGACAAGGGTTTTGGCGATTTGAACCACGTGGCGGTGAAAACAAGAAAACCGAAGTGGGACAGGTTGAGTTTCTGCGTTCAACCAATAACAACACTTGGGGCTTGGGCTTCAGTGAAGAGGGGTTGGTATTTGGCTCTACTGCGAACCGCAACCCCAGCGATTTCATGCCGATTCCGAACCGTTACTATGAACAAGTACGCGGTTGGTCCCCAACTACTTTACAGGGTATCGCCGATACACACTTGTTTAAACCGATCACGGATAAGATTCGCCAAGTGGATCAACATGGTGGATACACGGCAGGCGCGGGTCATGCATTGTACACAGCCCGCACCTATCCAAAGAGCTGGTGGAATCGCACTGCTTTTGTATGCGGTCCAACAGGCCACTTAGTTGGAACATTCGTTCTTGTTCCCGATGGTGCTGGCTTCAAATCCTATAGTCCCAACAACTTGGTCGCTGCCGATGATGAGTGGTCTGCACCCATTATGGCTGAAGTAGGACCTGATGGTAACGTGTGGGTGCTCGATTGGTACAACTACATCGTGCAGCACAATCCAACGCCTAATGGTTTTCAAACCGGAAAAGGTAATGCATACGAGACCAAGCTCCGTGACAAACGTCATGGGCGCATTTATCGCCTATCCTATCCCGGCGCCAAGAGCGAAGATACAGTCGCTCCGAAGCTGTCAGAAAGCGATCCCGCTGGCTTAGTGAAAGCCCTAAGCCATAGCAACATGTTCTGGCGCAAACATGCTCAACGACTTCTTGTTGAACGCGGCAACAAAGATGTTGTCCCTGCCTTGATCAAGAATCTGGCTGATACCAGCGTTGATAGTATCGGTCTGAACGCGGGCGTGATCCATTCGCTTTGGACCTTGCACGGTCTGGGAGCCATCCAACCAAGATCCGCTGCGACCGATGCTGTGCTGGCTGCGTTAATGCACCCATCCGCAGGTGTTCGCCGCAACGCTTTGATGGTGCTACCGAAGGACCAAAAATCCTTGGCGGCAATTCTTGATTCAGGCATTCTGAACGACAGCAATGCGCAAGTTCGCTTGGCTGCTTTGCTGGCGATGGCCGACCAGAGTGCGACGGAAGCAGCGGGGGCAGCAGTTGCCAAATTGAGCAAAGATGCTGCCGTTATGAATGATCGCTGGTTAGCCGATGCAGTAACCGCTGCTGCCGCAACTCATGCGATTGGTTTCTTGCAATACGTATCTATGGTCGACGAAGGCAATGCTGCTCCTCAACTGCCAGAACGTACGCGAGGAGCAGTTCGCATCATCGCCGAACATATTGCTCGCGGACGCCCTGATGCGGCTGGTGTTGAAGGCATTCTGGCGGCGCTCGAAAAAGCAGACGCTCAAGTTGCAGGCGAAATGATCGCCGGTCTTACCGCCGGTTGGCCAAATGATTACCAGACCAAACTGGCTGCTGCACAGGAGCAAAAGTTATTGGGGCTACTGGAGCGAATGGCGACTGCCAATAAGGCTCAATTGGTCCAACTGTCACAGCGAATGGGAAGTACTGCATTGGCGGAAAAGGCTCGTGAGATTGCCGCCGAATTGGCCGAACGCGTGGCTAACAGTGACGTGAGTGTTGAAGATCGTATTAGTGCTGCCGAACAAGCCATTGGCATTTCTCCGAACGACAGCACATTGGTCGATTCATTGCTGGAACAAATCACTCCGCAATGTCCACCTGAGCTAGCCAAGGGGATTATCGAAGGCCTGGGTGCTAGCCGTGCTAAAGATACCGGTTCGAAAATTGTCAATCAGTTTGGGATGCTGACCCCGGTTGCACGACAAGCTGCAATTCGGTTGCTGATGGCTCGCGCTGACTTGA
>JBILTA010000407.1:0-5309 GCA_044371785.1 Pirellulaceae bacterium
TGTTGGAGCCAAGAAGATTCTTGGCATACATCTCATCGATCGCCTTCTGGAGTGTGCGATAGCATCGACCGTATTCGTAACGGAGATAGAAGTATGCGGTTGTAGCGCGGGTTGCGTAACCGGCGATTACGATACCTTCCAGAACTTGATGCGGATCTTCTTCAATGATCACGCGATTGTTGAACGTTCCTGGCTCGCTCTCGTCGCCGTTGATGCAAAGGTAGATTGGGCCCGTGTAGCCTTTAGGCAAAAACATCCACTTGGAACCGGTGTGGAACCCTGCTCCACCGCGACCGCGCAAGTTAGACTTTATGACGGTTTGCGTGACTTCATCCGGCTGCATCGCTAAGGCATTTTTCAGACCGTTGTATCCGCCATCAGCGATGTAAGTATCGATCGAGGTGTTGTTAGGCTTGCCGACTCGTCGCAACAAGATCGGTTGAAATGTTTCACTCATGACTTTCTCCTGCCAATCGCAAAACATCTTCAACAGAAACGTTAAGCTTGAGCTCATCATCGATGAGGATGCATGGTGCGCCATCGCAAGCACCCAAGCACTCTGCCAACTCGATCGTGACTTCGCCGTTTGCAGTGGTATCGCCTGGAGATAGATGTAGCTTGTCGCAAACTTCAGCCAAAAGTTGGTCACCACCACGCAACATGCAAGGCAAGCTGCGGCAAATCCAAACTCGCTTTTTGCCAAGCGGTCGATCTTCGTCGCGGAAAAAACCATAGAACGACAGGGTGTCGAAGATCTGCGCAGGTGCCAGGTCTAACAATTCGGCTACCTCTTCCACGGCCTCGGTCGGCACACACTTCAGTTCTTGTTGGACCAAATGTAATGCGGGAAGCGTAACCGCTTGCTTGTTGGGATATCGCGAAAAGTGATCGCGAATCTTTTGTCGTAAACCCTCTGACAATACGCTCATCGATCTAGCTCCGCAGCAATGATGTTGAGGCTTCCAAGTACGGCTACGACGTCGCTCAGCATGCAGCCGCGAATCAGTTGCGGGAACAACGCAAAGTGAACCAGCGAAGGTGGACGCGTACGAGCTCTGTAGGCTTTGAAGGTGCCATCGCTGACCAAGTAATAACCGAGTTCACCGTTGGGGGATTCGGTGGCAGCGTACATTGAGCCAAGTTCGCCCGTCGGCTGGCGATTGGGCATGATTTGCTCAAAATGATGAATCAAGCCCTCGATGCTCTGATAAACTTCACGTTTATCCGGCAAGGCTTCTTTGCCTGTTCCTGGGGCGAAGATGGGTCCGGATGGCAGATTCTCCAATGCTTGTCGAATAATCTTGATCGATTCCTTCAGTTCGAGCATGCGAACTAAGTATCGAGCATAGCAATCACCATCACGACAGCAGATCACATCGAATTCAAGTTCGTTGTATGCGAGATAAGGTTCATCGCGACGTAGGTCTCGTACGACTCCACTGGCTCGAGCCACGGGGCCCGTTGCTCCGCCAGAAATAGCCGCTTCCTTACTAAGAACTCCAACGCCCCGCGTTCGTTCAATGAAGATGCGATTACGAGTCACCAAGCGATCGATGTCGGCATAGGCTTTGTCAAAACCATTTATGAATTGACGAATCATTTCGATACCCTCGTCGGTGATATCGAACATCAAGCCGCCGACGCGAGTGTAGCTAGTATGAAAACGTTGCCCCGTAACTCGTTCGCAAATTTCATAAATGCGCTCGCGTTCGTTAAACGCATACATGAAAGCTGTAACGCCACCCAAGTCCAGAACACTCGCTCCTACGCAGAGTAAATGATCGTGAATGCGCATCAATTCCGCAAAGATCGTGCGGACATACTTGCAACGTGGCGTTAAGTCGATCCCCAAAAGCTGCTCAACGGCATGATGCCAAGCGATCTCGTTCGCCATCGGGGAGATATAGTTCATGCGATCCACGATGGTAACATACTGATTGAAGTCGAGAGCTTCGCCCAGTTTTTCGAAGCCGCTGTGCAAAAAGCCGATGTCTGGTTCGGCGTCAACGACTTCCTCACCATCCAAGGTGAGCAGCAGACGCAATGTGGTGTGCGTTGCTGGATGTTGCGGACCGAAATTCAGGGTCCACAGTCCTTCACGTCGACCATATTCGTCGACTTCGAAATCTCTAAGCTCCAGTGGCATACGAATTACTCACACATGGATCAGCTTCGACTCAACGCTCTACGAGTGGTGAAGCTTTCACAAAATAAAGGGTTAACTTTGAGCTCGCGTAACAACTGGGAAATTGTGTCGTTCGCCTCGACCTTGCATCGGATAGTCTTTGCGAAGTGGATAGGACGCAAACTGCTCAGGTAGCAACAGACGCTTGAGATTTGGATGCCCCTCAAAGCGTACGCCGAACATGTCATAGACTTCCCGTTCTAACCAATCGGCTGCTTTCCATAACGGATACATCGAGGGCACGGTTAGATCAGGTTCGTTGAGGTACACAGAGACGGTTAAGCGTTCGCCCGATTCGGTGTTGAGTAAGCAATAAACAACTTCAAAGCGATCCTTCGCTCCTTGGTATTCAAGCAGGTCGACCGCAGTCACATCAATAAGCATATCGATACCACACTTATCGCGGAGCGTGGACATCGTCGACGATAGGCGATCGGCGGTCACAATGACGCGTGTTTGGCCACGAAACTCCGACCATTGTCTCGATGGATCTGCTAATAAGGCATCCAGGCGTTCTTGCCACTTCGCTGTCATACTCATGATCAGTGCCTTGGATTGTAAATTGGGAGTTGAAATTTCTTCGGCTGCCGTTCGCGAATGCGTTCAATCTCTTCACGATCAAAACGTGCTGGGCCTTCGGGATTGGCCCGTTGAGCGAACTCACTGCCGTAGATGGTGCCCGTCTTTTGGATCTTCTCTTGTAGATCTAACACAGCTCGAATCAGCTGTTCTGGACGTGGGGGGCAACCAGGAATGTAAACATCGACAGGAATGAAACGATCGACACCTTGCACTACAGAATAGGTATCAAAGACACCGCCTGAGCACGCACATGCACCCATCGAGATGCACCACTTGGGTTCTGGCATTTGCAGCCAAATGCGCTGCAAAACGGGCAGCATTTTCATGACAACGCGGCCTGCTACAATCATCAAGTCGCATTGACGTGGCGTGAAACGCATCACTTCGGAACCGAAGCGGGAAAGGTCATGGCGACTGGCCGAGGCGGCCATCAGTTCGATGCCGCAACAGGCGGTTGCAAAAGGCATTGGCCAGAGGCTATTCTTTCGCGCCCAGCTGGCAGCGGCATCAAGCCTTGTCCATAACACACTGTCAACATTTTGATTCACTTGCGTCGCCATTGAAATACACCTTTCTTCCAAGCGTAGATGTAAGCGAGGAGCAAAGTACCTGATAGTGATAACAACGCGATAAGAATTCCGATCTTGTTCTCGGGTGTCACGATGGAGCGGTTCGCGACCGCCCACGGGTACAAGAACAGCAATTCAACGTCGAAAAGCAAAAAGAGTATGGCGATCAGGTAGAACTTGATGTCCAAAGGTTTCCGCGCATCCCCCACCGGATCCATACCAGATTCATACGGCATGTCTTTGATAGGAGTTTTCTTTCTGGGTGCCACCAGGTGGGGCAGCAACAAACTCACCGCTGCAAACCCAAGTACAGCAAATGAGTAAATCAAAATGGGTGTGTAGGAATTCAAGCTGCCGATTTAACCTCAACGCCGTTCGTGAAAAATTTCACAACTCATTTGGGATCATAGTCACGACACAGGCTTCGGCAAGTCTGGATTCCACGCTTCAATCATGAGAAAAAGGTCCGAAAAAGCGCACAGGTGTAAGGTTGTTGGCTCGTTCCTTGACTTAAGGAGGCGCAAATTAGCTTAAGTTACGTGTTTAGGGGGTTAGGATTCACAAATCCTGCATGATTCCTTCCGGGAGAATCAATGAACGACGAATCATGACTAAGAATTAATTTTTAAAAAGCCGAACATCGAAACAGTTGGCTACCCATTTCGAGGAAACGTGGGTATGCCGTGAATCTGTCTAAATTGGAAAACCAACCGATTTTCTTACCCACTGAAAAAAAGAGCTCGATCCGCATACAATCTCCCGTCTATTTCTGGGTGGCTCGAAGTACAAATGAAGCTAAATGATCGATATCTAATGAGCTGCATTGAAAAACTAACGAAACGAAAACCGTATGAATCCTGAATTGGAAACGGACGAAAACTTCAGCCAAGATGAAGGTCAGAAGATTCATCGAGTGTGGCGATTACCCATTGAAGTTGCAAAATATACCACTGTGTTGGGTATCATCGCTTTCTGTGTCTGGATTGTGCGCGCCAAGTTGAAGAATATCACTTGGGACCAAGTTGTCGAAAGCGTAACTAGTATTCCTCCAAGTCAGATTCTTCTGGCTTTTATGATCACCGCTTTGAACTTTGTGGTGCTTACTGGATACGACTGGATTGCTGTTACCTATCTGAAGAAAAAGCTTTCTCTCTCCAAGATCATGGTTGGGGCCGTCGTTGGATATGCATTCAGCAACATCGTTGGCTGGATGCTCGGTGGTACAGCGGTTCGCTATCGCTTATACCGCAGATGGGGATTCACGTTCATGGATATCGTAGCGTTTATCTCATTGCTAACGGTGACATTTTGGATGGGCATGTTCTTGTTGGCAGGTATTGCATTTGTCCTGTTGCCTGTGCAGCTTCCCGAGGAGTACCAAGACAAACTCTATTTCGAGCCGATAACATTCGGTTATTTTTTCTTGGTTGTGATCTTAGGTTATCTTATTGCCACAATAGTGATTCGTAAGCCGCTCAAGATCGGAGGTCAGGAGTATGCATTTCCGCCATTGAACCTGTCTCTGTTGCAGTTGTTTGTTTCGGCTGCCGATTTTGCGCTTGCGTCCTTAGTTTTATACATTCTTCTACCGGAGGGGACAGCCAACTATAGCACCGTATTGGTCAGTTATTTGGCTGCAATGATCGTTGCGGTCACGCTTCATGTTCCAGGAGGGTTTGGGGTACTTGAAGTCATCGTATTAGACCTATTGACGAAGAAGGAAGTTACACCGTCGAATGAGCTAATCGTGGCGGTAACTTGTGGCTTGCTCTTGTTTCGTGTGATTTATTACTTGATTCCTGGTATCGTGGCGTTGTTGATGTTCTTGTGGCAAGAGCTTGTTTTTTGGCGAGCAAAGAAGAAGCAGATGTTGTTGGAAATCGGTGATAACATTTAGTCCTTGATGTCGAGACCAGTTCCAAGAACGGCAGAGGATAACGTAGCTCGGTAGTCCCTCATCCAGGCAACATGGG
>JBILTA010000039.1:0-16354 GCA_044371785.1 Pirellulaceae bacterium
AAAGGTTCACACCATGCGAGCAGTAGTTCAGCGAGTTTCCCAGTGCCAGGTGACGGTCGAGGGGGAGGAAATTGGGCGAATTGACGCGGGACTATTGGTTTTGCTGGGAGTCCAAAATGGCGACTCAGAGAAAGATGCGTGTTATTTGGTGGACAAAATCGCTGGGCTACGGATTTTCGAAGATGACCAGGGGAAGATGAACCTCTCTTTGCTCGAGACGGGAGGTTCGATGTTGATCGTGAGCCAATTCACACTTTTGGGTGACTGCCGCAAGGGACGCCGCCCCAGCTTTACTGACGCAGCCCCCCCTGCCGAGGCAATGTCGCTTTACGAGAGGTTTTGCGAATTGGTCCGCCAAAAGAACATTTTAGTAGCAACGGGGAAATTTCAGGCTGACATGCAGGTGACCTTAACGAATTCTGGGCCGGTCACCATGATCCTTGAATCCCCTCGCGACAATGCTAGCAAATCATAAATATTATAGTCTCCTCTGGCCTCGCTGACTCCCCTGGCCTTGCTGACCCCTCTGGCCTCGCGTCAGGGGAGCCATGATTTACCGGCCACCAAACCAACCAGCGCGAGCCCCCCGCCACTGTTGGCCTTATTCCAACGGGACGGTGACTTACCAGCCACCGACCCGCTCTACCAGCTATCGCTCGCTCGCACACGCAACGCCTGTCCCCGCATTTCCATAGCCTTCGCTGCAGTCAGGCTACGGGTTAACCGTCACAGCAAGGGCAGGGGAGTGCCACCCGTTTTCCGCCTCCGCCTCGCGCACCCTCCCCGTCCTTTGCTAGCATTTCCTTCTTCGCTCCCAACGTCTCGATTCCCGGCGTCACGGAGCCGTCGCGCAGCGCCTGTCCCTGCATCTCCTGCATCTCATATTTATTTTGCTAGCAAAACAAACCTCTCTAAAACCACCCTTCTCTTTTATTTCCCGCCGGATGAATTGCTAGCATTAAATCAAAGAAGAGGGATTATTTTGTATGAGGCTGAAAAAGTTGATCTTCGCCAACCGAAACTATCTGACATAAACTACAATCTGGACCCAATCGCTACAGTTTGCCCGACCCAAGAAAACCAAGAGTCACCTCGAAATAAGAAACACCTTCGAGGTATTTGAGCAGAGGGGATTTCGCGAATTTCAGCCCCCTACCCTCATAGACGCAAGCTGTTACGGTTAGGCAAAATAAATCACCCTAACCCAAGATCCTAGCTAGCAACTCGAATCTATGGATTAGGTAAACCTGACTGGGCCGGCTATGGACTGAGTGGCCATACGGAAACGTATTGGAGCCAACGATTCAGCTAGCCCCAGGCTGAATGGAGATCGCACTGGATGGAGACAACGCTGTGCAGACTTACGACCTAATCATGTTGGCTGTCCTTATTGGCGCTGCGATTTTCGGAGCCGTCAAAGGTTTTGCTTGGCAGATTGCTTCTATTGCGTCTCTGGCGATCAGCTATGTGGTGGCCTACCGTTACCGCGACCAAGTCGCCACCTACATTGATGCCGATCCACCTTGGAACTCGATCCTAGCGATGCTGCTCCTTTATGTCGGCACATCTTTTGCCATCTGGATTGGATTCCGTCTTTTCAGCGGCATGATCGACAAGGTGAAGCTGAAGGAATTCGATCGGCATCTGGGCGCGATTCTCGGCATGCTCAAAGGATCCATCCTATGCTTACTGATAACGATGTTTGGGATGACGCTTCTGGGAAGCCAGCAGCAGGCCGCCATTTGCCAATCGCGTTCCGGCTACTTTATTGCACAGGTTTTGCAGCGAGCTGACGGCGTGCTTCCCAAGGAAGTCAATGACGTCGTTGGTCCATACCTGGAGCAACTCGATCAACAACTGCGTGACGGCGGAGTCGAGACCGAGGAGAACGGCGAGTTCTGGAACTCGACGTTGCCAAAAATCAACACCGGCGAAGGGACAAGGGCAGGGGGCTCCAACGGCGCTCCGCCGGCCTCACAGCCTTGGAACCTAACACCACCATGGACCCAAGCGCAGCAAAACAATCCAGAACTGAGTCGCTAACCGAAACCAGGCTGGCGCGAAGAACTGGGCTGACAGGAAGAACTGGGCCGGCCCGAACCAAACCCCGATTCCAGCCCCCTTCTCAAACCGCCTTATTTTTGGCGCTGCGGCGCAGCCGCGGGCAACCCAACTCGGCAGCCCCAACTCGGCAGTCCGGCCGTGTTCTACGCGCCCGCGAAAACCGGCCTCCAAATTTCGCGTCTAACGAGCTCGCGAGAGCCCACCTGACCACACAGCCAAGCAACCCGCCTGGGACTGCGACAAGCGCCGGCTCAAATAACGCTTCACCATCAGCCCATGACAGCTCTAACGATTATCCCGATTCGTCTATTTCCCAGGGAAAAACGCCTACCAAACCGAACATAAGAAACATTATCGGACGTTCGTTTTTGGGTAAAACGGGCTGAAATAGCCCGTGAACCGGCTAAGCAGCCCGTGAAGTTTGTTGGCAACTCATGCTGTAAAAAACAACTTAACTCGAAGCAGCTTCCGCTTCCAAGTAACGGCCCATCTGACGAAACTTTTCATAACGCTGCTGCACCAAATCGTCCGCTGGAATCTCACGCAACTGAGCCAACGTTCGCGACAGATAATGCTTCATCCGCGCAGCCATCTGATGATGATCGCGATGAGCACCACCCAGCGGTTCTTCCAACACATCGTCCACCACACCAAAGCCCTGTAAGTGAGCCGACGTAAATCGCAACGCCTCAGCCGCCTTCGGCGCAAACTGATGGCTCTTCCACAAAATACCCGCACAACCCTCAGGACTGATTACGGAGTAATAAGAGTACTGAAGCATCGCAATCCGGTCGCCCACTCCAATCCCCAACGCTCCGCCGCTGCCACCTTCTCCAATCACCACACAAATAATCGGTGTCCGTAACTGAGACATCAAATACATGCTCTCCGCAATCACCTGCGCCTGACCTCGCTCCTCAGCTCCCACGCCCGGATAAGCACCCGGCGTGTCGATGAAACAAATGATCGGCAGACCATATTTCTCCGCCATCTTCATCTTGCCCATCGCCTTGCGATAACCTTCAGGATGCGCGCAACCGAAGTGACACGCCGCCCGCTCCTTGTATGTGCGACCTTTCTGGTGACCAACCACCATAACCTTTTGCTGATCCAGCTTCGCAAAGCCCGTCAACATCGCGCGATCATCGCCATAAAACTTGTCGCCGTGCAACTCCACAAACTCGTCAAACGCCAAGTTGAGATAATCTTTCGTGTAAGGCCGATCCTTGTGCCGCGACACCTGCACGATCTGCCATGGATTCAACTGCCCATAAATACGCCGCGTTTCGTCCGTCCACTGACGACGCAATTGACGCAACTCTTCTTCGATCGCCTCGTTCCCAGGACCCATTCGCTCCAACTCGCGAACCCGCCCCTCGATTGCCAAAATCGGTTCTTCAAACTCCAACCCAGGAGCCGCTGCTACTACTTCGCTTGACATATTGCTTCTGTTTTCGCTGATTAATCTTGAGGTTACTGAACTTTGCCACCCGTCGGAAACGCATCGAAAATCGACTTCTCCGGTATTCGTGGCGGCTTCTTAAACACTTTCACTCCACGCAACATCTTCAACGCATCCCACATACTCTCAATGCGATCCTCAGGCTTCTTCGCCATCATCGACCGCACCATCGCCGCAAATTCCGATGTCACATTCTCATTGGCCACCACCGGCGATGGAATCGATGCCGTCAAATGCTTGTTGAGCAAATCGTTCGGGTTGTCTCCCGTAAACGGCGGCTTACCCGTCACCATTTCAAACATCACACAACCAAAACTATACACATCACTTCGCTGATCCAAGTTCTTGCCCAGAATCTGCTCCGGTGACATGTAACTTCGTGTACCCTGAATCTTCGTCTTGCCACCAAACAACTTTGCCAAACCGGTCTTCATTTTGCGCGCAATCGTGAAATCAATCATCTTCACATCACCTTCGCGGGAAACCAAAAAGTTGTCCGGCTTCAAGTCACAATGCACATAACCCTTGGTGTGCAAGAAATACACCGCTTCCATCGACTGCTCAATAATCTTCTCGAGCATGTAAGCAATCGACTCTGGCCCCTGCCTCAACGCTTGCTTGATGTTCAATTCGCTGAACAACTCCAGCACGATATACGGCAATTCGGTATCTGCTTGATACTTGAAAATCTTGATGATGTTGGGATGCGTTAACTTCGACCCAATCTCAAACTCGTTTTTTAAAAAGCTGAGCTCTTCCTTGTCATCCTTGTGATCAGGTCGCAACACCTTCAGCGCATAACGCTTGTTTGAACCTTCTTCGATCGCTTCCCAAACCTGGCAAGAGCTACCGATGCGAATCAAACGAGTCAGACGATATGGGCCGAGAAAATCGCGTACCTTGGTCATCGTTTTGGTTATCCCCTAAAACCGTAATTTTAAGTAAACCCGACCTAGGGATAAAGGTCACGCACCCCCTCTCCGCCTATTCCTGCCCGCTTTTTGACAAGACTTCGGCATAAATCTGCCGCAGATCGGCGGTCATTTTTTGGTGCCGAAAGCGATCGGTGAACATCTCTCGCCCAGTTTCACCACACTTTTTGCGCAGTCCCTCGTCCAGAACCAACTCCCGCAGCCCCCTGCCCACCCCTGCCACATCTTTCGGTGGCAAAAGAAATCCTGTTTGGCCACTTAGGACAACTTCTCGAGCCCCATCCACATCAAAACTGACCACCGGTATCCCAGAAATTAAGGCTTGTGGTAAAGCTCGCGCTAAGCCCTCGCGCAAACTGGTATGCACCAGAATATCCATCGCTCCCAAATACTCTGGAATTCGCTGCGGTGGCACCAAACCTGCAAAACAAAAATGCTCTTGTAAACCCTTGGCCCGAATCGCAAGCTCCAACTCTCCCCGCAAAATTCCATCCCCGACAAACAAGAACATCACTTTCGGATGACAACGCACCACTTCGCTGGCGGCCTCAATCACATACTCATGCCCCTTCAAATGAAAGAGCCTCGCAATCTTGCCGATCACGATCGCGTCTTGCGGTAGATTCAGTTCACTGCGAATCTTCGAGCGATGCTCGGCTGCATGCAAAAAGGGCTCCACATCCATACCGCTATAAACCGTCGTAAACTTCTCACGTGGTGCCACCCCCTCCCCAACCATCAACTCCGTCATCGCATCCGCTACACACACCATCCGATGACAACGCTTTGCCGCCCACCGCTCACACGCAGCAAAAAACTTTCGCACCAACCATGGTTGATAGGGATGAAAGGGAGCACCATGTACCGTATGAATCACCGCTGGCACTTTCAACTTCCATGCCGCTGCTCGCCCCAGCAAACCACCTTTCGCAGAATGCGTATGCACGACATCGGGCTTAAACTCTCGCATCGCGCGAATCAATTCGCGATATGCTTGCCAATCATCCACAGGCTGAATCGATCGACGCAAATGAGGTATCTCTCGAACCGGAACCCCCTCTCCCCTACCCTGCTCTAGCAATCGGCCTTCCGGTCCTTGACTGGGTCCAGTCATCAACAACACATCATCTGAATAGTGCTGAATTAAATCGACACAGTTGTAAAGCGTGTTCTCTTGAGCTCCGCCGATAATCATCCGCGTGATGACATGTGCGACCTTCATGGATAAAAAACCTCCATCAAACAGAGCCCAGCTGCCGGAGCTGTCTGTCCAGCCAAAGCTCGATCGCGACCTGCCAATAACTCATCAATCCATTGAGGCGGACGCTTTCCGTGCCCCACCTCCACCAAGGTGCCAACAATGTTGCGCACCATGTTGTACAAGAACCCATCTGCGGATATATCAATCTCGATTAAGTACCCTTCCCAAACCTCGGTCTCTTTGATGTCGAGAGCTTGAATCGTTCGCACCGTCTTGTATCGAGGACTCCCCTGCCCTTGCAGCGCAGCAAAATCATGTGTCCCCATCAATCGCTGGCTAGCAGCCCGCATCGCTTCCACATCCAAGCGACGATGCAAACACCATTGCAAATGAGATAAATGGGGATCGAAGACTCGCGAGTTGCGGATGGTATAGCGATACCGTTTGCCGATGGAATCGCGTATCGCATGGAACCTGTGAGGTGCTTCTTCAGCCCGCCGCACCACAATATCGTTCGGCAAAAAACGATTGAAGGCCGGCACCCAACGATCAGCTTCCGCATTCCAGCGATCGGTAGAAAAACTGGCTACCTGCCCAAAAGCATGCACGCCCGCATCGGTTCGGCTACTGCCAGCGACTCGCACCTCTTGGCCGATAATCTGCTGAATGGCCAACTCAATCTGCTGTTGAACCGATAACGTCTCCCCCGGTTGCCACTGCCAACCCGAATAACGGCCGCCATGATAGGCGACCGTTAACTTGAATGTTCGCAGTGGCTTTGACTCGCCAGACATTAGCGAACCAATGCCTCAGCAATTTGCACCGCATTGGTCGCTGCACCTTTGCGCAAGTTATCGCTCACGCACCAGAAAACCAAGCCGCACGGATCAAACAAGTCTTGGCGAATACGCCCTACAAAAACTTCTGGACGATCAGCACACGTTACCGGCATTGGATAAGACTTCTTCGCCAAATCATCTACCACTACAATTCCCGGCGCTGCTTCCCATAACTTACGCGCATCCGCCACTGTGATCGGCTTCTTAGTCTGCACCCATATCATCTCACTATGACCAATCATCACTGGCACACGCACACAGGTCGCCGCGATTTCGATGGTGTTATCACCCAAGATCTTGTGCGTTTCTCTTACCATCTTGATCTCTTCAGAAGTAAAGCCCGCTTCTTTTTCCGAGCCGATCTGAGGAATCAAGTTGAAAGCGATGTCGTGAGCAAACATCGATGGAGAGAACTCGCTATTGCCCAGCTTAGCTTCCGTCGCACGACGCAACTCATCAATCGCCGGCAACCCCGCCCCACTGACCGCTTGATAGGAACTTACAACCACGCGTTTCAAACCCACCGCATCCATCAACGGCTTAAGCGCAACAACCATTTGAGTGGTGCTGCAATTCGGACTGGCGATGAGACCTTTGTGAGTCTTGATCGCCTCGCGATTCACTTCAGGAATGACCAAGGGAACGTCAGGATCCATCCGCCAATAACCGCTTTCATCCACCACAATCGTCCCGGCTGCCCGAGCCCATGGCACAAAATCGCGAGCCACTTCGTCCGGAGTGCTAGCGATCGCCACATCAACTCCCTCAAACGCTTTCGGCTCCAGTAACTCCACTTGGATCGGTTTACCTTTAACTTCAACGGTGCTCCCAGCGCTGCGAGCCGAAGCGAGAAGCTTCAGCTTGTTGTAAGGGAAGTCGCGTTCCTCTAACTCCCGCAGCAAGATTCGACCTACAGCACCAGTGGCTCCCACCACTGCCAACGTTTCGATCTTTCCACCCAATTTGGTCACGTATGTTCGCCTTGAAGAAACGATAAACTTGAATAAACAATAAACCCGGAATCGGTAGAGCTGAAAGCACAATGCTCAAACATTGTGCAAACGAACAACTCATCTGAACAGTCCAACTCCCCTCCCCTACCCTGGCTTGGTAGGTAAAAGAGAGCCGTTTCAACCATTCGGTTCGGCTCTCAGCGAGTTTTGGCTTCCGGCTGACGCGTAAGATGCAACGGAGAAGCGGGTAGATATTTCGAAGTTTCGTCCTGAATCGCCTCAACCGTGTCTCGAACTTCGTACTGAAAAAGCTCTGGTTCCATCGATATTGGGGCTGAAACTTCAAAAAACTCAATCACCGTTATCAATTCCCAGGTCGTATTTCCCTCGGTTTCCTTCCTTTTGAAGTACTCAATACGGTGCGGGAAAAACGGAAATTGTTCTGTTCGCCCCAAGGCTAAACGGACCCTTTGGGGGAGCAGACCAGTTTGTGAAGCACTTTGCATCGCCTGATCAATTGGGGCTCGTGCCGAGGGTATCGGGGGCTGTTGGCGTATTTCCCCCGTCAATAACCACACCGGTTGCTGGTCGAGCTTAGCCGGCACCGCCGACTCCCAGTCATACCGATGGTACAAACTTCGCAACAACTCAGCTTGCCCACCAACGGCTAACTCCATAGCCAGTAACGGGTTAGCTAAATCGCTTTCCCTCACGGAGCCGATTCGTTCCCGAATAGGATCCAAATCAACGCGATTTACCTCGATTTTTTCTTCCACCTGTTGGCTTGTCCATAGCAGTCGGCCATCACTGATCTGCAGATAGTTGGTTACCGCATCCGCTGCCGCAAATCGCATTTGCCATTTCAGCTTGCTGCTTCCTTTACCTGCATGGCAATACGAACCGACCCCCACCAGCTCTTTGCCAAACATGGAAATCCTTTGCCGGACACGACTTGCAACCGGATCCCCCCACACCGCTTGCCAGATGGCTCTGCGTACCACCGCTTCAGGGTCAAGACTATCCGGATTGCTGCTCCCCGGGCCGCCAGGAAGCCCACTGCTGGTTGGAGCTGGTCCCAAAGCACCTCCGGATGGCGGAACACCACCCCCCAAAGAGCCCTGCTCGCTCGGGGATTCCCGGGTTTCTACGCCTCCACCATCTATATTGGGTCTTTGTGGAGGCTGAGCCCCCAACTCAGGACAAATCCCCAAAAGGAGTATACATAGCCCTACAAATGAACTCAGCGACCTCGCTAAGCCATACTTTCGGGTTATTCCAATGATGCCAATTGAAGTCATGAGGCGGGTTATGCGGGTTTTATCAAAGAATCGACCTGAATTAGGCCGAAGCTAGTGTCAAGCATTTCATAGTTGCGCCGTCGCCGAGCCAACCGAGCCAGTCGTGGAACTGGAAGTTGGACGACAGCGGGATTGTAGAAGGCAGTTCCGATTCCCGTCCAGATGAATCTTGGACGGAGGGTCGGCCCAAAAACTGCAAGGTAGAAGCTGCAATGCAAAAAGCTGCGATGAAATCTGCGAAATCCAAGTTCGGGCTGCGAGCGGGGATGGTGGCAACGCCAATCGAGAGCAGTTCGACAAAGATGGTTAATACTATTTTTTTGAGCCGCGGCGAGTTTGCAGCGCCAAACTATAGCGTTGCTCGCCATGTCATGAGGGGGAAAGCATGAGAATGCGATTTGCACTGGGAGTGCTGGCCGCGGTGGCTTCGGCCTATTCGGTCGGTTGTACGCCGGTCCGACACAATTTACCGCCAGCAGAACGTTTGATGGAGCCAGGCCCCGGCGTCGGTGGTCCAGGTCCAGGCGTGTTGGCACCGGAAACCGTTCCGGTTGGCGCCGCAGGCATGGGTATGGGCGTTCCCTATCGCGTGCCCATGGCTCAACTTGAATTCCGTCAGCCTGAATCGATGCAGGTTCTTTATGATGCCATCGGCGATGGCACATTCACCAGCGAGCCTTTGGTTGTGCCAGCTCGCAAGGAATTCCAACAAGGCGGTATCTATCGCCTGAAGTTAACAAACATCCAAGGTCGCGAAGGTGTTGAACTATATCCAACAGTGGAAGTTGCACCAGCAACTCCTCGCACCGCAGCTTACCTAGAACATAGCTCGATTCCAATTCAGTTTACTGAAGAGGATTTCGAACAAGTATTGTCGGGCAACTTTGTAACGAAAGTGCTCTACTTACCAGATCCTGAGTTCCAGGGCGATGCACTCGCTGGTGTTGACACCATCGTAAGCACTCGACTTGATCCAGGTGTTGACCCCATCATTGAAGCTGATCGCCGTGGTTCCATTCTGGGTGTTATCCGCTTGGGTAATAAGGACATTGAGTTGTCCGGTCCTGGTGGTGCCATCGCCGGTGGCATGATGGGACCTGGCGGCATGATGGGACCTGGTGGCATGATGATGGGTGCTTGTGGCCCTGATGGTATGCCAATGGGTGGTGTACCTTACAGCTTGCCAGGCATGGTCGCAGGTATGACTGCACCTGAATACGGCATGACCTACACGGGTACCCCTATCGGTTTGCCTGGTCCTCCACACATTCCATTGGGAACACCTGCTGGTCTGCAAAAGCACACCATCAAGAACCACACCCCAATGCACATTCCTGATCCTGTTGAGCACATGAAGATTCATGTTCGCCAAACTCCTGGCTACAGCTATCCACAGCCTGCAAGTCGAGTTCGAATCCATGAGCAAAACATCAACCCAGGTATGTCTTATGGTCAACCATGGGCACGTCACACCAGCCAACAAGTTGGCAGCGGTGTCCCTGCCTCTGGTGCAGCTTACTGTCCTCCCGGTCAGTAATACCTAACGCAGCAATTAAGGACACGGGACGCAGTTAACAATCGCATGTTGACTGCTGTCCCGTTTCTCTTTCGGCAATGAGGCCCTTTCGGCAATGAGGCCAGTAGTGAGGCTCGTAGTTATGAAGATGCAAATCCGCCAAGCTGCTCGATGTCGGATCGCTTCTCGACTATTGCAAATCGCAATAGTCATGGGCATCACCACTGCTTTTCCATTTGTCTTGGCCACGCCAGTCGCAGCCCAATCGATTCCTGCGAATTCAAATTACATTTTATCCAGTGATATGCCTCCTGGGGTCGTGGGTGCGGCTCAAGCCTACCGACGTCCACAAGTGCAAGGCTATTTTCAACCCGTACAAGTTTCTGGGCCAAATGGCTTACATGTGGCCCTCGCCCAAGATGGACAATTCTTACCATTGCTCGAAGCTCCCGTGCGAGCCGGCATGATGGTTGGGCGAGTTTATCGTATCAAAGTCTCGGGCATCCCCGGCTTTGAAGGAGAAGAACTCTTCCCATCCATTGAAGTCATCGATCGTCTTTATCCTCCATCAGGTCGCGAACATCGCTTCCCTATTCCGGTTGTGCTTGAAGAAGAAGACCTGCGGGCGGCGTTGCGAGGCGAATTGGTGACTCGAGTGATCTATCTCGAAGACTCTGAAATTGCTGAACCCGTTTCAGACTTACTAGGTGAGCAACGAGTCACAGAAGTCGGTGGATCAGAAGATCCGCTTCAATCCGCCGATCAACTTGGTCGCCCTGTGGCCATTTTGCGAATTGGCTCGCGAACTCCCGACTTGAATGGTGATTTGACAGACTTTTTGTATGGTTCCCCCATGTGGGTTCCCATCAAGCCCATTCCTGAACGCGAAAAATTAATCGAAAACGGAATGTGGCCAGCAACACCAGCCGCAATTCCGCCAGCCGCTACACCGGCTGCTGAGCCGTCCGCTCGCAAACCGATCCCTGCCGCTCGACCTGGCAGCTCTTCTATTCAAGGCTAATGCAACTCACGGAGTCACGCATGTACCATTCATCGCACTCGAAATGGAAAAGCCTATCGAAGATGTCTCGTCGTCTTTCGGTGATCGCTTTCTCAATGAGCTTGCTGCCTTGGTTCCCAGGCTGCGCAGCCAATCCATCTAAGGATCGCTGGGCGACTACCTTGGGCGCACAACCAGCGAACGCCGCTCAATCCTTTGCCTCAACCATTCCAGCCACAACCCGCTCTATTGGTTCAACCACACAAGCCAATCCGGTCCAACCCGCTGCTTATGCCACTCAAAACGCAATGCACAATGCGATGGCACCTGCGGCTGTTCAAACCGCACATGCCATGAACAGCAGCTCCGGGCAAAATGTCGTCCCAGCAGGCTTTGGACACCGTGCTTTATATGATCCACAATGCCCACCCATACATAACTGCAATCCTGCTGCGATCGGCTTCACCGGCGATCTCGGCTCATGTGGCTGCGGACCCAATGGTACCTGCAATGAACACACAGGCTGCGGCCCCGCTTACCCCGTGATGCCACAACCTTGGGATCAACAGGAGTATATCTTTGACGGTGGTGACCGCGATCCTGCTGTGGTTGTCATTAGCGACGGTAGCGTTGCAGGTCTTCAAGTTGAAGACACCGTCATGCACTATGAAACAGAAGATGGTCGCCTTCTGGTCGATCCTTCTTGCCGAACCAAAATTTATGCCCCACGCTTTGCAGCTGTTCGCAAGGTTACCAATGTAGCGACTAACGGCATGGCCATCGCAGCCATTCCCGCTTCGCAACCCGCAGGGCCAGTTAGCCTCAATGAGAAGACTCCATCGCAGAGTGTGATGCTCGGTCAACAGATCAAGCGTGAAGATGGTGTCAAGCTCATGGAAGAAGTCCGCGATCGCAATCGTGGTGTGCCGGCTGAAGGAATCATTCCTTTCGTAGCCATCAACGATGCTCAGCGTGCCATGGAAGATGTTGACTTTATCCACTCCGGTATCGTCCGCGAAGATCAATGGTGGAAAATCGCTAAAGGTGCTCAAGCCGCCTTGCAATGGGATGGCATCGATGGAGTTCATATCTTCATCGGCGAAGACGAAGCTCTGCAAGTTAAAGACACTCTCAAGCCAGAAGAACTTCATGTTTATAAGCTGAAAGATGCTCGTGTTCGGATTTGCAAAGTTGCCTCCGACACACTTGCCAACCCTGGCGACGAAGTCACCTTCACCATTCGTTTCGACAACTCGGGTGAGCAACCGATCAAGAATATTGTAATCTTGGACAACCTGTCGCCACGACTTGAATACATCGAGGGAAGTCAAACTTCTAGCGTGATCAACGTCGTCGATGCAGCGAACTTCACCGCTACACCGAATGAAGTCGGTTCCGCAGTTCTTCGCTGGGAAATCAAGTCGGAAATGAAACCCGGCGAAGGTGGCTGGATTCGCTTCCGCTGCAAAGTGCGATAGTACTCTGCACATGCGATCCAAAGTCGTGCAAACAGATCAACGAAATCGTCGGATCAAAAAATGAGTGGCAAAAAAATTTGATGGCTGGATCCTCACCCGATCTATCACAATTTTTTTTGCCCTACCTTTTTTGCCCACCATCTTCTGGCTTTTTTCATCCTAGGCACCACCTCTGTTCAAAGCTAATGCTTTACTCAGTCTTCTTTGTGCGTCGAACCTGAATTCCTCAACAATCGCAACGACCTAAGTCCGCACACTTTAGAGCACATCTGGTTTGCCTACACAAACCGGCACCCAATCGGCACTCTGCACAGTCGATTTCCTTTTTTTGCCAATTCCTTGACCGATTATCGCCGATGCCTTGAACTATCATCTTCAAATTACATTTTGGAAACCAACACTCTATTGACCACTCACAGACCATTAAATAAGCTGCCACGCTCCCCTCTCGAAAACTACCCACTCTAAAACCCTCAAACAGAAACCCTACCAATAGGGACAGCTGACACTTGCGGGAACAAACTAAATGATAAGCTCGATCGACCGAAGGAAGTCCATCGAAGGACTACTCTTCGGAATCGCAGTAGGTGACGCCCTTGGCTTAGCCTACGAAGGACTTAACCGAAGACAGATTTTACGACGTCTCAGACGCCGACCGCCGCGCTATGCACTTCTGCCCCACCGTGGCGTAGGTTCCGATGAGATTCAAATGGCAGGCATGACTGGCCAGGCCATTCTCCGGAGCGTCTGCAAATCAGAAAATTTTCTCGACTCACTCGCCTGGAGTTTCCGCTGGTGGTTCATCGGGCTCCCATTCGGCATCGGACTTGGAACCGCCAAAGCTTGCATCAAGCTTTGGCTCGGCTTCAATCCTGAAAACTCTGGAAGTCGCTCTGCCGGAAATGGCCCCGCTGTCCGCTCCCTGGTCATCGGTGCCACACTGATCGGTACCGATGTGGAATCTCGCATCGAACGCTGGTGCCAACTCTCAGCGATGCTCACCCACAAAGCACCGCAAGCCACTGCTGGCTCCATTCTTCTAGGTCAGGCAGCAGCGATTGCCATCATGGACAAGCTGGATACTGAAAAGCGGCTCAGCGTCCTTGACCAGTTGATTGATCTCAGCCGCCATGAAGAAATCACCGAACTGCTCAAGAAACTTAAACCTTGTCTTGAAGCCAACATGAGCCCTGCCCGAGTTGCCAAAAAGCTCGGCTGGAAAAAAGGTATTTCTGGCTACATGCCTCATTCACTTACCATGGCCATCTACTGCTGGCTCCGCTATCACGATGATTTTGCGAAAGCGGTTTACAGCGCTGTTCGACTTGGTGGCGACACCGATTCTGTTGCAGCCATTGCTGGTGGTCTGGTTGGACTTACAGCTCAAGTCGATTCGATACCGGATCAGTTGATAGCCCAATATCGCGACTGGCCTGCCGACCTCGCTTGGCATGAACAACTTGCCTCGCGTCTCACTGAATGGCCACATGGTGAAGAAGATATCCTGAGCGCTCCAGCAGAGCCTTTCTTCTGGCCTGGGCAAATCATTCGCAATGTTTTGCTGATTCCAATTGTCATCGGCCACGTGATCATCAGAATGCTAAAACGCTGCGTCGGTCGCTAAACCCAATGGTGAATAGCGTCTTACTCCGCGTTCAAGTCGTGAAGCTGTCATGCCCTACCATGACAGCTTCACTTCGCTTGATCGTTTCTTTTTCAAGGCCTTCGCGATGAAGGCTAAGACATTCTCCCGCCTAACGTTTTGGCGGACCTACTTCCAAAATCAAAGCTCCATGTTCTGGATGCATCACCAAGATCGAGAACCTTTGTGCTGTATCCAAATCATTTGTACTTAAAGAAGCATAGTCAAACTCGCCCCTCAAGTCGGCGTAGCCATCTTTATAAAAACGTACCTCACCGGTGCTGTGACGTGCATACACTTTCACATACGCACCTTCGAGCGGCTCTCGCCCATCACGCTGAAACACTTGTAATCGCCCTAACGATTCACTAGGCAAAACCTCAAGCGAATTCGCATAAACTGATTGGCTGCGTACTAAACCGCCACCTACAACCTCAACCAACATATTGGCATTCTTCACCTTCTCTGGAATCGAAATCGCCACCACATCGGTTCGACCCTTCAGCTCCAATATCTCGGTGTGATTGGGCTCAATGAGCGTCAACCTCGCCCCATCTTGTTGCACAAATGGACTGCGGCTGAACAACAACTCAATATCCATCAGGTAGTAATTGACTTGAACTTTGTCCTGATTGCGATGCGTGAGCTTTAACTCTCCTTCTTTCCATTGCAAATCCAAGGCAGGTAGCTGACGCGCCATTTCGCTCTGCTGACGTTCACGACTATCACCCAAGATACGTTGTGAATCATCTTTCGCCACACTCGTCACGTCACCGGAACCCTTAACGGTCGTATTGCCTTGTGCCAACAATTCCTGCCGTTGCTTTACTTGAGATACAATCTCTGCGAATTGATTCTGCCATCTTGGCTCTGGATACTCCAAATATCCTCGAGCAATTTCAGCCGCGCGTCCGTACTCGCGTTTGCACAACAACAAGTACGCGTTAAAGTAATCATATTGCAACTTGGTCGACACATCCTCTTTCGAAATCGAATCGAACCAAGCAATCGCCTCTGCAATCCGATTCTGCAGGATCATATAGTAAACGATCTCTAACTTCTGCGTCGAACTCACTGCCGGCTGAGTCGACACGATCCCCAGCAGATCGCGATACTGTTTCATAAGCTCATTGTTCAATATCTCACGTTTGCCACCCAACTGATGTACGCGAGCAACGATCAAAGGCCGGAAATCCAAATGTTCGAACCAAGCTCGTTCTACCGGATCGAGCTGCACTAAACCTTCCGGCAAACTTGGCCCGATACGTCGCATGAAATCTTCGCGATGTTCGACATACTCTCGAATCCGAACATCATCCATGTGTTTCAACGAGTAGGCCCATAACACGTCATGATAAATCCCCGAATTGCTTAGTAGCCCAATACACTTTTCATAGAACGATTTATCCTGCATTCGAAACGCGATTCGATCTAGCTCAATCTTTCGCAGATTCGCCTCTTTCATGAATGCCAAAACATCGTCATCGCTGCCCCAATCCGCCACATATTGCCAGGTCGTTTTATCGATATCTTTTGGCTCATTCAATACATCGACCTTCTGTGAAGCAGCTGCCGAAATAAAGCCTTTCTCATCACTGATCTGTGCACCATAGAATTCAAACGGACCTGCCTCAGGGAAGTAAAAATCAAAGGCAATCTGTTGACTGCTATAAGGTCCCAACACCACAGGCCAATTGCGACTTGTTTTGCCCCCCGAGATCGCGATTGCCCCTTGCGGAATCTGGGTCAACACTTGAACCCGTCGCTCGACGTTGGTCGGATTGGTGACCACAATCCGTGCCTGGTAGTGGACGCCACGAACCAGCGCTTGCCCAGCGACGGGCCTCTCCTCAGGTCCGGCTCCTACTCCCAAGTAAACATCTTGCCCCACCAACAAAGAAGCATCTGTTTGCTTCGACTCCAGCAATTCAATCGCTTGTACAAAAGCCAAACTATCAACGTCTGCCTT
>JBILTA010000408.1:0-5297 GCA_044371785.1 Pirellulaceae bacterium
TGCCGGAACGCGTTTGTGGATCGTAAGTGCAATGCAATTCCTTGATCGCACCGGTCACCGGATCTTTGATCACTTGTTCGCACTTGATGATATAGGCATAACGCAATCGGACTTCGCCGCCTGGCTTCAAGCGGAAGTATTTCGAAGGTGCATCTTCTCGGAAATCATCTTCTTCAATGTAGAACTCGCGCGTAAACGGAATCTTGCGACTTCCAGCCCCTGGATCTTCAGGGTTATTGATCGCTTCCAAATACTCCACTTGTCCTTCAGGATAATTCGTCAAGACGACCTTAATCGGTCGCAATACGGCCATCACTCGCGGGGCGATCTTATTGAGATGTTCGCGAATAGAATTCTCGAGCACCGTCACATCGATCATACTATTGAACCGCGCAACACCGATCTTCTCGCAGAAGGTTCGAATGCTCTCTGGTGTATAGCCGCGCCGACGCAAGCCGCTGATCGTTGGCATCCGCGGATCGTCCCAGCTCTGAACATGTTTCTCTTGCACCAATTGCAGCAACTTGCGTTTACTCATCACGGTATACGTCAAATTCAATCGCGCGAATTCCATCTGACGAGGATGATAAATCCCCAAATTCACGCAAAACCAGTCGTACAATGGCCGGTGGTTTTCGAATTCCAAGGTGCAAATCGAGTGCGTGATTCCTTCAATTGAGTCACTTTGCCCATGAGCCCAATCGTACATCGGATAGATCAGCCATTTGTCGCCTGTGCGATGATGATGGGCTCGCAAGATTCGATACATCACCGGATCACGTAAATTCAAATTGGGCGAAGTCATATCGATCTTCGCTCTTAATGTTCGTGCACCATCGGGATATTTCCCGTCGCGCATCTCTCGAAAGAGCTTCAAATTCTCTTCCACTGTTCGATCGCGGTAAGGACTATTCTTACCTGGCTCGGTAAGCGTACCACGGTACTGACGCATTTCTTCAGCGTTTAAATCACAGACAAACGCTTTACCCGCCGTAACAAGCTGCTCGGCCCATTGATAAAGCTGAGCGAAGTAATCCGACGCATAATACAATCCATCCCATTGAAATCCCAACCAACGAACGTCTTCCATAATGGAGTCGACGTACTCTTGCTCTTCTTTGGCTGGGTTGGTGTCGTCAAAACGCAGATTGCACTTGCCGCCATATCGCTGAGCTAAGCCAAAATTCAAGCAGATACTCTTAGCATGCCCAATATGCAGATAGCCGTTTGGCTCAGGAGGAAATCGAGTATGCAGCGACCGGTTGCCCCACGTAGGCTTCGCCCGATCCTTCTCGATCTCATTTTCGACAAAGTTCAGTACACGTTCGTTGGATTCTGGCTCGCTTGAGCCGTGGTCATGATGTTCAGATGTATTCATCTGCGATTCCTGTTGGCTTGAGATTTCCTCAGATTATCCCATCAGGCTCTCCAACCGCCAGATGACTTTTCAGGTATTGCCAATTGTGCCTGCACTATTCCCCACATTCTTCCCCATGTTTCTCCACCCGAAGCAGGGTAAGCCTGTCACAACTTTGCATACCACAGAGGTGAACCCTCATGCTAGAATGCTCACCTAAATCCGAATTACTTGCCTCATATTCCGTGGTTTCATGACATTGCACCGGCACCCGGCGTTCGGGGCTTGCCCCTTCATTTATTGAGTTTTTTACTTGATGGCCCTCGAACCCTTCGTCTGCCATCTCCACTGGAGGATTCACCGGAGTGGGAGCAGGTTTATCAACCCAATGGATCATCATCTACGCCGTCGTCGTGATCCTTTACACAATCCTGATGTACGTCGTTGGGTGGGCGGCAGAGCGTCGCATCTCTTCGGTGGAAGACTTTCTGGTCGCAGGTCGAAAACTTCCTCTGCCCATGGCAACCGCCACGCTCGTGGCTACTTGGTATGGAGCTGAAGTTCTTCTGCAAACGTCGGACGAAGTCTACTCCGGCGGTTTGCGTTTCGCACTCATGGATCCACTTGGCACAGGCCTCTGCTTGATCCTTGCTGGCTGGTTGATCGCCAAGCCGATGTGGAAAATGCACCTGACGACAGTCCCGGACTTCTTTTATCGCCGCTTCGGCCGAGCCAGCGAGATCCTGTCGGCGATCATTCTTGTCCCCAGCTATCTTGGTTGGGTCGCAGCCCAATTCACAGGCCTCGCCGCCTTGCTCGAGGTCATCTTCGGTATTCCTCTGGTATGGGGCATCATTTTGGTCGCCATTCTCGGCACGGGCTATACGGTCCTTGGTGGCATGTGGTCCGTCGCATGGACCGATGCGATCCAATTGATTTTCATACTTATCGGCTTGCTAATCCTGGGCTACGAAGCCGTTGTTGCTTTGGGAGCAGGCTCTTTCACCGCTGGAATCGCTGCCTTTAGGAATCAAGTTCCCGCAGACCGCTGGATCATCGTCGCCCCAGAATCCCAAGCAGCCGATATCCTGCATCTCTGTGGAGCCCTTACGATCGGCGCTCTCGGTAACATCCCAGTCCAAGACCTGATGCAACGTATGTTTGCCGCTAAATCGGCCAACGTCGCTCGCTGGGCCTGCTGGACCAGCGGTATCCTTTATGTGCTGATGGCCGCGATTCCATTAGCTGTGGCCCTCGCCGCCAACGTCATCTTAGGTGAATCCGACCAATCCGGAGTTATTACCCGTATGGCCGTTCATTTGCTCAATCCATTCTTGTTGCTCATGTTTGTTCTCGCCGTTATCTCTGCAGTCCTCTCCACGATCGACAGCGCAACTATGGCTGCAGCCAGCATCTTCGGCCAAAACCTAATTCTCCATCTCCCCGTCGCACGGAAATGGCGACTGAGCGACAAGGCTATCCTCCGACTTCAACGCGTTTGCGTTGTGATCGTTGCTCTCCTATCACTCGCCACCGCCTTCAGTGGCCAAACCGCTTACGATCTTCTACGCGATTCTTATTCCATGACTTTGGTTGGCCTCTTTATTCCACTGATGGCAGGCCTCTACTGGAAAGAAGTCACTCACCGGGCCACTCTCTCCGCAATGCTGACCGGAATTAGCTGCTGGTTCATCCACTGGCTTCTCGGCTGGGAATTCGCCCTCCAAGGCTGGCTCGAACCACTCTTTCCCCAAAACCTCAACTGGCTTGCCCAGGTTCCCCAAGAACTGTTCGCCACTTTGGCGTCGCTTTTAGGCCTCATTTTGGGGGCAGAGCAATGGAAATTCACCCTAAACCGAGACCACGGAAACCCAGTCCCAGAAAAGACTTAGGGATAAAAAACCAAAAACTGATTACAATTGGACGTTCGCCGATCGAAATAGTGTGTTTTTCCAGTTCCCAGGGCGATAAAATAATGTAGTCGTCCACCAGACCTCCCGCCCCTACATCCCCGAAAACCGCGTCGCTCCCGGTGACAATTCCCATCTGGAGGTTCTCGAACGGTTTAATCCCTCCCAAAACCTTGAATGGTCCAGTGAATGCCTACAACAGGCCGAGCGGTACCCAAGTATCAACACAGGAATTTGAAAAGAGTTCAAGCGTGAATATGAGCCCCGTTCAATCTCACCGCCAAACGTTAACCCGTGCCCTCTTCAACTTTTTGAAGATGAAGGGTATTGCGGCTTGCGCTTTCGCGATTCTGGCATCGTATTGCGTCACTTTCACCCTCCAAATCTCCACCGTTGCCCAAGAGCCTGCAGCAACTCCTGCTCCCGCAGAATCCGCTCCCATCCTCGATCCTGCTCCCGACTTCAGCGAAGGGGCCGCCATCTACAAAGCCAAATGTGCCAGTTGCCATGGGGCTGAAGGGGAAGGCGTTCCAGATAAATACGCCTCCGCCCTTGCCGGCGATCGCCCTGTCATCGATCTCGCAGAAATCATCGATCAAACGATGCCCGAAGAAGATCCTTCGCTTTGTACAGGCGAAGACGCACGTAAAGTTGCAGAGTACATCCACCATACGTTCTACTCCGAAATCGCCCAAGCTCGACGCCGGCCAGCTCGCGTCGATATCGCTCGCATGACCGTCACTCAATATCGCAATGCGGTCATCGACTTAGTCAACAGTTTCACCTGGACCAGTCGCATTGGCGAAGGACGTGGCTTGTTGGTCACCTACTTCAATAGCCGTGGCTTTAATCCTCGCAATCGTGCCGACGAAGGCATCGATGACGAAATCAATTTCCACTGGGGCACCCGCGGCCCACTCCCCGAACAACTCATTCACCCTGAGTTTTCGGTACGTTGGGAAGGTAGTCTCATCGCCCCGGAAACTGGCAGCTACGACTTCATCATTCGCACCAACAACGGCACACGACTCTGGCTTAACGATCGCCAAACTGCTTTGGTCGATGCCTGGGTCCGCTCTGGCAACGACCAAGAGTATCGCTCCAGCATTTATCTTGTGGCTGGCCGTGCCTATCCACTTCGCTTGGAATTCTTCAAAGCCAAAGAAGACAAAACAACCTCGATCGAACTCGCTTGGAAACTCCCTAGCGGAGAAGAGTCGATCGTATCAGCTCGCAATCTAAGTCCAGTTCGCAGCAACGAACTAATCATCCCTTCGACACCATTCCCACCCGATGATCGCAGCATCGGCTATGAACGAGGCACCACAATTTCAAAAGCATGGGAACAAGCAACGACCATGGGGGCTATCGAAGTCGCTGACGGTATCGTCAAACGCCTGCCCGAACTAGCGGGCTTCAATCGCGACACGCCCGCCGATCAACAACGCGAGAAAGTGAAGAGCTTCGCCACAACCTTTGTGAACCGGGCCCTCCGTCGCTCACTCAGCGAACAAGAACAGAAACAATGGATCGATCGCCACTTTGAAAACGATGCGCCTGTCGAAAATGCGATCAAACGCATTGTCATTCTTACGCTTAAATCACCCAGCTTCCTGTATGTCGATCGCACACGTGATGCGACGGACCCTTATCAAATTGCTTCCCGGCTATCGTTCGGAATTTGGGATTCCATTCCTGACGAAACGCTGTTGCAAAAGGCCGCTTCGGGAGAACTCAAAAACCCAGCCATTCAGCGCGAACAAATCGAACGCATGCTTCGCGACCAACGCGCAAAAACAAAACTGCGAGCGTTCGTCCACCATTGGCTCGGAACCAGGCATGCTATCGGTCTGAGCAAAAGCAAAGAACTTTATCCTGATTTCGATCCCCAGACGTTGGCCGACCTACACATATCGCTTGATTTCTTCATTGACGATGTGCTCGAAACCCCTAAACCAGATTTCCGTTTATTCTTCAACGTCGACTATCTTTACCTCAATGAACGTCTCGCCAAACTGTACGGTTACGAC
>JBILTA010000409.1:0-5290 GCA_044371785.1 Pirellulaceae bacterium
GCTCCTATTGTCTAATTTAACCCTCTCCAAGGAGTTCATCGCATGCCCAAACGTGTCGCGCCCTCACTGCCACGGCTCGCCCTAGCATTCACTTCCTTAGCCGCCTCCTTACTGGCGCTGCCTCTGGCTTTTGGCCAAGAACAAAAACCACAAGACAAGGCGAATCCGCCAACTCCCAAGGCCGATCCAGCCCTCGCCGCTGCCCGGCAACAAGTCCTGATGCTCGACGATCTCTATAAAACCGCCGTCGTGCTCATCACCGAACACTATGTCAACAAAGAAACCGATCTCGCGGCAGCCACCGCTGCCAAAGCCCTTTTTTCCGCCATGAAAGAGAAAGGCCATCATGACGTCCGACTCATTGACGCCACGGGCTCACCTTACAACGACGAAAATCTTGCCAAAGATAAATTCGAAGAGAAGGCGATTGAGGAATTAAAGAAAGGTAAGGCGACCTACGAACAAGTCGAGACCCGCGACGATGGACGATACCTTCGCTTCGCCACCTCCGTCCCCGTCGTCATGGACAAATGCGTGATGTGCCACGAGTCCTACAAAGATACCAAGAAGGGTGAAGCCATCGGTGCTCTCACCTACACCCTCAAGATCCAGCCCAAGTAACTTACTATGAGGCTCGAAGATTGCTGTGGCACAGCCACCGGCTCTTCGAGCCTTTTGTTTTTTGAAATTACTTCTCTCGCTTCAAGATAAACACAACATCTTCGACGGACGCATCAACTTCAATTGGCTCTTGAATGTCATAACGAAAGTCATAGACGCCATCGATCGACCACTGCGGCACTTTCTTCAACAACTGATCAAACTGTTTTGCAGTATAGGATCGCAATACTAGCTCACCTTCGATCCGCATTTGCGATGTTGGGCTATAGACATCGTAACGCATACCAAAGCGTTCAATGCGTTTCTTCAAATCGCGACTCAACGGCCACATATGCGTATTGACCGAAAGATTACCTCGCCGGGCGTTCCACGATTCAGTATCCGTTGGCTCACCTTCGGTCGGAGTGAGGTGAAGACCCAACGCATAGATTCCACCGGGCCGAATCGCGTTGGCCATGCACTGCAGATGCTCGACGGCCTGTTTCTCGGTTAGCAGATGCCGAAAACTGTTGATCGTATTGAACGAAGCGTCATACGGTTTGGCGACCTGGAAGTCGCACATATCACCGACCCAAATCTCCCCCTTGTAACCATGCTTGGCCAGCCGTTCGTTACAATACTCGATCGCTTTGGGATTGAGATCAATGCCGCCTAGGGCATACCCTTCCTTTGCAAATCGATACAATAGACGACCGGTACCACAAGCCGGCTCGAAGAGTCGGCGGGTGCGACCACTGACATGCTTTTCAAAGCAGTCGGTCAAAAAATGGAATTCGGCTGCCCAGTCGGCACCAAAAACCAGATCATAGTAAACGGGGAAGTCGTAGATATTTCCTGCAATTGTTTCCATAGAATCATGGTTTATCGTCCCGCCATGTTTCTCGCAACTAGACACCTAGCTAGAAAGTGAAAAATCAACCGTGAACCTCCCCACGAACCATCGCGAACTGTCGACCACCGAACTACAACTCATTCGAGAAACGGTCTTGGGGCAAATGGATTTTTGTCGGCAATATTCGCTGTCACTGCTCACAGATATAGAACCCGAATTGTGGTACGTCGCTCCGGGTGGTGCCCCCTCAACCATCGGTTGGCAAGTTGGGCATCTCGCTTTTTCCCAATACGGTCTAATGCTGTTTCGGCAACGGGGACGCGAATCAGGCGATTTGGATCTAATACCTGGTTGGTTTCGCAAACAATATGGCCGAGGCACCTCGGGCAATCCTGAACAACTCAGCAATCCGTTACCTCCCGCCGAACTGCTGTCCATCTTGGGACGCGTGCATGACATCGCCATGCAAACCGTACGAGATCTTCCGATTGAGCAATTCGCTGAACCAACCGACATGCCCTATGCGGTTTATCCTCGTAAAATCGGTGCGCTGATGTTCTGCCCTATCCATGAATCGCTCCATGCAGGACAAATTGGAATCATCCGTCGCATGCTGGGTAAAGATCCATTACGTTAACTCTTACCACCTCTTTCGATTGATTACCCTTTATCTACTAGCTCGGTTCACAACATGCTCGATTTTGTCGCCATCGATTTTGAAACTGCGAACAGCCGCCCTGACAGTGCGTGCCAGTTCGCCGTTGTCGTTATCGAAAAGGGAAAAATGGTGCATGAAGCGAGCTGGCTAGTGAAACCACCACGCAATTACTTCTCCCCACAGAACATTGCCGTTCATGGCATCCTTCCCGAACATGTTGCTGATCAACCCAATTTCGCTCAAGTCTGGGAGCAATGTAAACCAGTGCTCGATGGCCGAATCTTGGTAGCTCATAACGCACGTTTCGATTTGGGCGTCTTGACGAGCACTCTAGCAACTTACGACATTGCCATCCCCCGCATCGACTTCTCTTGCACACGCTTAATCGCTCAACGCTGCTGGCCAGGCCACTCAAGTTATGGACTGGCCGCCTTAGCCGAACGCTTTGAAATTCGATTCCAACATCATGATGCACTTGAAGATTCTCGCACATGCGGGGATGTTGCCCTCCGGGCTGCATCCGAAGTCCAAGCGGAATCGTTCGACGATCTTGAAAAAAAACTGCTCATCACTCGAGGCGTTGTTTCCTTGGGACAAATCTCCAGCCCCAAATCGATCAAACGCTCTCGCTCCGCTTGGCCCAACTCCAAACAACCGGTCGTCAATCAGCCCGAAGTATCCTACGGTCGCCAAGGCGTCCCAAGTCGAAAAGCCAAAGTCGATGTGCAAGTCAACACAGAACGCATCCAAGCCATCGCCGGTAACGAAAAACCGCTCGCCGGTCGGCGCATTTTCTTCACCGGCAAACTCATGGGACTCAGCCGTATCGACGCCATGGCCTTAGCCAGCTCACTCGGCGCAACCTGTGAAAATGATGTTGGCCCCAACACCGACTATGTCATCATGGGCCAACCTGATGCCAATTCGCCTGTACCTCTCTCCGTTTTATCCACCCTGCAATCCAACGAGAACTCCGCAGCTCGCGACAAACCCATCCGCCTTCTCAGCGAACGACAATTTGTTCAACTGCTACCGGGCGGACAAGCTGCGATAGAAATTCAGATTCGAAGAAGAGGGTAGTTTTCAGTTTTCAGTTTTCAGTTTTCAGTTTTCAGTTTTCAGTGTTCAGTGTTCAGTGTTCAGTGTTCAAACTTCCAAAGGTTTTTATGGGACAATATGCAAAAGTTTTGGCCGATGCGGCAGTGCTTGGGCCTCGATATGCGCAGCGACTCTGCAAAGACATTCCTGCCAATATCTTCAGTAGCTTTGCGGCACCAGGTGGAGTTACCATCGACTCCAATCATCCCGCTTTCGTCATTGGACATCTCAACTTGTATCCAGTTCGAGTGCTAGATTTTCTGAAAGTCTCTGCGGATCACATTACACCACCAGAGCTCTACCAAAAACTCTTCTCGAAAGATGCCAAGTGCGTCGATGATCGCGCGTGCGCGATCTATCCCCACAAAGAAGAACTCCTCACCTTCTTCGAACGATCGTATCAGGTCGCTTTAGAAAGCTTACGTCAAGCCGACGATGCTCTATTGCTGTCCGATAACCCCGTCGATTCGCCCATGAAACATCTATTGCCAACACTCGGATCGCTGGTAGGCTTCTATCTCGGTGGACATGTGATGTCGCACTGCGGACAGGTTAGCGCTTGGCGACGTATGCAGTTGTTGCCCCCTGCATAACGTCCAGTTCGCAAGCCCATGACCTCTACAAGCGACTTATAAACTCTTGCAAGTCAGCAAGCTGTTGCGGAGTCAAAGCGTCGATCAGCCCGACAGGCATTAACGACTGTTCGGCAGGTCGACGCTGTTCAATATCTTCTTTCTTGACGCGTACGCTTTCGCCTGAGACCGTTGCCAAGATCACTCCATCCACCGAATCGTAAACGGGTATCCCCGTCAACACTTCTCCGTCAGTTGTCAAAATTGTCAACGAGCGATAACGATCCGGAATATCACGATTCGGATCATAAATCGCCCGAAACAAATCATCTCTCGAAAAACGCTTCGTCACGCCCGTGAGCGCCGGCCCCAGGGCACTATCCCCTTGATGGCAGGCAGCACAACGCAACTGTCGATAGAGTTCTTCACCTCGCTTGAGATCACCACCCAGCTTCGCCGCTTCGGCCAATCGGGGCTCCCATGAAATGGTTTTCTTGGATTCTTTCCACTTCTTGGCCATATCGTCACCTGCAGCCTCTGCAATCAAACGTTCCAGCGGCCACTGCGCAAAGTTTCCGCTGGGTACCGCAATCTTCAGTGCTTGCAAAAGTCCGCGAATCCGTTGGTCCAATTCAGAGAGTTCAGTCCTGGAAGCATTCGGCAATGGCATCCGCAATCTAAAATCCAAGAGAGGCACAAACTCCTCTTTGGGAACTTCTACCTTTAAACGCTTCAAACCTCTCCAAGCTTGTAGGGCTAGATCATTGTCACGGGAACTGAGACCACGTACAAATCGTGGATAGTCTTGTGGGGCAGGGGAGCTAGCCAGTTGCCCGATAATCCAGTACTCAAGATCACCCCTCCCATCGATCCTTCTCAAGCGATTTAAGAGTCTTGGATCTTTGGCAACAGGTTCCATGTATTTCAACACATCCATGGATAAATCGCGATCCTCCCATTGCTCAATGCGCCCCAACATCTTCTCGCGAGCCTGACCGGCGAACTCTCCCATCGCTTGCCCCCAAACCCAATCGACGGGCAATCCAAAGTCCGCTTGAGCCAAAAGCGTTGGAATAAGCTTAGGATCACGACGTTTGAGCAGATTCACGATCTCTTGCATGCGTGACGGCCAATTACGGTCGGTCGAGACATTTTGAGCTACGACTTCGCGTACCAAGGCTTGCATCGCCTTAGCTGTTTCCATTGTCTGCTGTGACGACCGGGGGGCCGCACATTGCGAAGCGACCAAAAGATAATGCAGCTTATCGCTCGGTTGAGTGCTATTGGCGAATTGTGACAAACAATCGTTCAACACGGACGATGAGGCTGGTTGGAGCATGGCAATGGTTCGCCACAAATCTTGCAGAGCATCCGATTTCGTTGGCTGTGTCCCAACAGCGCTCCACTTGGCTAACTTGAACGCCAATGAGTCTCGCAGTTTTTGCGGTGCTTCATTCGCTGCGAGAGCCCGATAGCCATCCAGGATCGTCGAATCTTGTGGATCTTTTT
>JBILTA010000410.1:0-5288 GCA_044371785.1 Pirellulaceae bacterium
TCGAACAATTCCGTCGTGATCCACTCGTCCGCCGAAAGGTCTCAATTGCATTGGGCTACAGCATGCTTGAGTCCGGCAAGGAACTTCTGGCCACTCCAACTTCTTATTCCATTCCCATACTACTTATGCATGGCAGCGCGGATCAGATTACATCTGCGGAAGCAACAAAGATCTTCGCAACTAAGCTCAACAAGAATTGTGAACTCAAGATCTGGCACGATCGACTCCACGAACTTCACTTCGAAACCAACGCTACAGAAGTGCTCGAATTCGTTCGCTCTTACATCGAAAGCCACTAACGCTTCCTACCGATAAAGCTGTAATAAGGAACCTTCGGGAACGGAATGTATGGTATCGTGCGTTGATGCTCCTCCAACCATACCGTCTCGAAGCGCCTCTCTAGAAATGGAAGATGATCTTCATTCAGCCGCACATTGTCTCTTGCAAAGAAGTACTTCCACCAAGCCTTTATCCAATGTCGATGCTTGGCACGCCCAGTATCGGGGAACTTTCTCGATACGTAGAAATCCGCAACACCGATAACCCCGCCTGGCTTCAACATTCTCTCCGCTTGAACAATAGCGTCAAACCAATCAGGTATCATCGTTAAAGAGTACGAGAAGGTCACGATATCTGCAACACTTTCTCCCAATGACCATGTCGAAACATCATCGCGTATCACCGTTACATGAGACCAATATTGACGCTCGATTCTATTGCGAGCGATACCCAACAAAGACTCACTCAAATCGACCAGATACACCTGCTTCAATTCGGGAACACGCTCGGCTACATATTCTAAATTGGAACCGGTTCCGCAACCCAAATCCACCCAGATCGACTCCGCTTTAAACGGCAGTCTTGTCACCATCTCGCGACGTCCATGAAGAAACTTCTCCCGAAATCCATCATATAGTGAAGCTTGCGGACCATAAAAGCTATCGAGCCGCTCGGCATGAGTCTTGCCGCGAATTGCTTTGCAATTCACTTCATACAGAACCTTCATATCATCCCATAAACTCATGCGTGTTTCCTATTTCAATGTCGCTATACGTAAGCTCTGATAGGTACGTGTACGTTCCTTTGCGAAAAGCTCATTCGCCAACTCCGCTTCATATGCGATAACATCTCCTACCTCAACCTCTCCCGCCTCGGTATGAATCTTGCAATGATTCACGAAGTCAACATCTTTGCCCATACTTCGCCACAATATTCGCACATCACGAGTGCAATGACTCAGAATTGACTCCCATTCTTGCGCCAACTCCTTTTCGCCAGCCCCAAAAAACCAATCGAAATGATCCAACAACGCAAACCTAGAAACCTCTGTTTTGCCTCTATTGAGAAAACCCGTAACGCTCTCTGTATGTGTTGTGATTCGATCGATTAGCCCTCCCTTGAGTCGTGCAAAAGCTTCCGGCTTCAAATACTCCGGACAACATTCTGGTGTGAACTCGCCCGTAAGGTAAACTCTCCAAAAGTAGTTCTCATTCAACAACTGCTGGGTTACACAATACTCAGTACATCTTTGCATATGTTGGCTGATAGTTTCTTGTGACCTTCGTGCTAACATCACTTGTGGTCGTGGCACACCTGATATCGCGAGCAATCCAGGATTCGCTAACCCCCATTTCACATACGGCTTCCAGAATTTGGCTCTCAACTCGGTATCATAGATTTTCCATTGCTCACGAATCGATCCCGCCTCTAACATCCGCAAGAGTGGTTTGTACAAACGAGCAATATGCTTGATATAAAGATTCATAGTCCAAGCAAACGTACCAGACGAACCTTTAAAATAGAAAGGACGTCGCTTGCTGGTAAACAGTCTAATCGAGCGATCCCAATAGCCTCGATACTCTTCGGATAAGACCGGCCGCAGTATATCTTGATACTGACGCTTTGCCTCAGGGTGAAACCCCTTGCCAAACCACTGAAAAAATGTCTCGTGGTCAAATGCCCGAATTCCGGCCAACTTTAGTTCAAGCACAGCGTTCTGACGAAAGTTCACATCAACCGCATAGATGTGCTCAGGTTCATCCAGCAAGTATTCAAGCGCATTGCAACCAGCAGAGGTAATCACTAACACTCGATCATTCTGGCCGATCTTTAAAGCAGCGCGATCAACGCGTGGATCTTCCCAGCAAGCCGCATAGACTAAGTTATTCCGATGGACAGCCTGGAATACATTTTGATTGATCCAATCCTTGATCCCCATTGAAGGCTCACTGACTCCTGGTGTTTAAAACGTGTATTGCGAGTGATCTCATTCGGCCGTTACTTCTTAGGAATCGCTTCCTCGGACAAGGGCCGCTCCTCGACACTCGCCGACATCGACGTTCCATCGTAGACGATTTGCCTAAACTCGCGGTTAGCGACAGGAGCAGGCTCAGTCGCCAAAAACGGACCACACATCAACTTCCAGAAGTTTCCCCAAGCCGATGGCCTTAACTCGCTCTGCATAACAAACTTTGGCAGATATACCCAGGGTAAAGACGGGTAGATGTGATGCACCAGATGAAAGTGATAATTGAGAAAGATCCACCGAGTTATTGGATCAACTTTTAGATTCCATGCACCGTAACGAATGTCTCGGGGCGAAAAAGCATGGTCCGTATATTGCAAACTCCCCCAGATCATGCCAAACACCCAGTAACAGGCCAACCAAGCGACCAAATGGATTTGCAAGAGCCAAAACATAGCAGCTTGAAACATAAAGATGATGACAATTTGCAACCGTATCTTGCGCAACATGCGAGCGGTATCTGGGATACCAGACAGCATACTGTCGAAGCCACTATGCTTCATCAAGACGGATTCACGTAGCCAACGCCAACTCAAGAGCGATGGAAGACATAGAAAAAGAATGTTGGCAGAGGCAGCGCTGAACCAATAAATCCCAGCTGGCATCGCATAAATCACAAATCGTTTGACCCATAAATTGTCCGTGGGGTAATAAAGATCAAACATCTCCGCATCGGTTCGATTCCGGCAGTGATGCCCCAAATGAAAATATTGCTGCAGGGTAAAACTAGTTGGGAAAAAAGCACCGGCGATAACCCCGAACACCTCATTACGACGCCGATTCGAATTCATTATTCCATGAACCGCTTCATGCAACAAAGAAAAGATCGTGTTATTGACCAAACCAAACCCGAACACAGCCAGAACAAAACCGAACCATTGCGACGATCGATACGCGACACTGGCACCGATCAGCAACCCAACTGCGGCCGAACAGGTAGTAACGAGTGCAATAAAATTGAGGAGATTGGGAATAGGATATCTCTCACGTATCGTACGTGGATCAAGCTCCCCATCCTCTCCTTTGCCTGATAACACCATCTCACCTCGAAACCAAAATATACATCGACCTACTTTGCCGAATGCAGTTTAGACACTCAACTCTTTCGACAAAAATTCTCGCCATGTTCCGCGATAATCTAGCACATTAGCTTTCAACTCACCAACTCTTTTGCCATTTCCATTCTGCCACACTTCATAGCGACTCCACAATTCACGCCCCTCCAGCGGCAATATTTCGATTCCCACTTGCACAAGTTGCTCTAGTTTTCGAGCAAGATCATACTGAGGATTGGACCGCAACCGTTCATCAAGGACTTCCGCCACTCTGGCCCGATCTTCTCTGCGAAGATTGGTATCGGCCGACAACAACAAAGTGTAACCTGACTTCGGTGACTCACGTACCACCAGTAAAAACAGTTCTTGCTCCAACCCAAGCTCACAAAACAACGCCGTAAGTGTCGAACGCACATGTTCTTCGTTGAGCTTCTCTCCAACCAAATCACTGACCGCATCCATTCGTCCTACAAAACGGATTATTGGGCACCGCTCTTCGAAACCAATTACCTCGACAACATCTCCCATGTCATAACGGTACAGTCCGCCATTTGTTGTCACTACCACTCGATACCGATTCCCTAAGGTTAGCTCTTCTGCCAAAAGTGGCCGACGATAATCCGCCTGCCCCGTTGCATTCACTGGAGCAAATTCGAAAAAATGGGACCGGACAGCCAATAGGCTGTGCCCATTTTTATTTCCAGGGAACGAAACAACACATTCAGTCGCCAACAGTCCTTTGGGCTGCATTGGCACGTGAGGGAACAATGTCTTCAGCTTGGCAAAATAATGTGCCGAATTGCCATCCCCCCAACAGCTCAACAAACTCAAATTTGGCCAACATCGACGAATAAAATCGGCGGGAACTCGCGATTCGAGATGTATTCGTTTCAATTCTTCAGCTCTTTTTTGGCTCGCTCGAAGCCTCAAGTTCTTGCTCGGTTCCACAACTTCGCTGTGTGGCAAATGTACTATTCCATCAGCAATGTCTCTACAAATGGAATCGATCCAGGGTTCAATTTGATTCAAAAGCGACAACAAAAACGTTGGACTCCAAACTGAAACCAGTGCCAGATCCGCAGAGGCCAGCATATAGAGCAGATTTGCGTATCGCGCGTTCTCAATATTGTGGATTGAACTTACTTGCGCTGGCGGTAGAAGCAATTGCTCGGCCAACCAGCGAGACCAAACTCCAAGATATTCACTATCACTTTCAAAGCCGATTGGGACGAAACCTTGATAGTGTTGTGGAATAGATGCCATTGGCGTAATGGACCAATAAGCACGACCCTGCATTGCTTTCGGATTGGAGCGAAAAGTAGTCCAAATCCAAGCCGCAATCGCTCTGCGAAAATCTTGCTTAAGCAACGCAGTGTACGGAATAAGCTTCACTCCACCCGAACTGCCACTCGTCGGCACCAGGCGTTCGACAGTCTCGCCAGTAAGTAGATTCTTTTCGCCACCAATGATTCGATCAATATACGTCGCCAAATCGTCGTATCGCACAACGGGGACATAATTGCGATAGTCGTCGATGTCCTTTACGCGATCAAAGCCAAACTTCTTACCATATTCGGAAGAGCGATTGCGTTTCAAGATATCTAAGAGCATACGCGACTGGACTGCCCCAACATCGCGCACGGCTTGCTGAAAGCGCAATCCCTCGCTTCGGGATATCCAATACCAAAGTTGGTTGATCCAATACGGAACTGTCATGGTTGGGCACGTGCAAACGCTGCTGTAGCCATCAAGCGATTTGCGGCTTTCGAAAAATTGCTCAGCGTTAATTTTGCCAAACAACAAAGTTCATCGCCTTGCTGATAGCCAGGATTGCTATCGAGAAAAAACGCAACATGCGGATCGCGCCTGTTGTCAGACAGTAAATCAATTTCAGGCCTAACTCGGTACGTCTGCTCACTGGCTCTCAA
>JBILTA010000813.1:0-16293 GCA_044371785.1 Pirellulaceae bacterium
GTTTCACATCTTCGCTGAATGTCAGCGGCAGCTGGACGCCATCTGCCACTTCATCGGCTTCGTTGGAAATTACAGCCGCTATTGCTAATACCTCGGCTTATGTACTTGATTTCCCTGGCAGCAACACCGACCCAGGCAACCGCCAGATTCGCTTGCAATCGCACGTCGTTTCGAGTGCCGACTCCAACGATGGGATTACGACCTTTCTCTACAACTTCCAACCTGTGCTTGGACGTGTGGATGGGACGTTGATGGTCAATGCGATTACCGAGCAGCAGAAGACTCGCGCTCGTGAAGTATTATCGATGCTGAGCCAATATCTCGGCGTGAAGTTTGTTGAATCCGACAACCTAGGTCTAACATTGGCAGTAGGCGATTTGCGTGCTGTGAATGGTTTGGCGTTGAACGGACCAAGTGGTCAGTTGGGTACTGCCGGCCCATTGCGATCGAGCGGCCAAGACGCAGCCGTTTTGGACATCCAAGACTTCGGCAATTCTTTAGAAAATGAGTTTGGTGGTGAGTTCTTCCTCCGCATGATGCAAGCTGTCGGCGTATTGCTCGGCTTGGGAACTGCGGACGAACTACCTTCATTGACCGTTCAATCGAACGTAACGCCAGCTGCTGGCACCGAGATGATTTTCCCTGGTGATCATGACATCGTGCATGGTCGTTTCTTATACCGCCCAGACAGCACCGACGTCGATCTCTATCAGTTTACTTTGCCAGTTTCGGGTCGAGTCAACATCGAAACGTTTGCTGAGCGTTTGGTCAACAGCAGCATCCTCGACACTCAATTGCGACTTTATCAATTGCAGAGTGATGGTAGCTACCGCGAGGTGGCTCAAAACGATGACTACTTCAGCGAAGATTCTCACCTCTCGCTCGAATTGGCTGCTGGAACCTATGTGCTTGGCGTGAGCGCAAGTGGCAACGACGATTATGATCCAGCGATTGCCGGCACAGGTTTAGGTGGAACTTCGGAAGGCGCCTACAAAGTTCGTATCGATTTCCGTCCTCCGGCAACCTCCTTGCTTCGCGACTCGACTGGCGTAGCGGTGGATGGTGATGCCGACGGTGTTCCAGGTGGTGTTCACAATTTCTGGTTCCGCCCAACAGGTCCAAGCAATACATTGTTTGTGGACAAAGCTGCGCAAGCAGGTGGCAATGGCTCGCTGATTACACCATTCCGCAATATTTCAGACGCGATTTCGGAAGCGAATCGATTGGGCACTGTGATCGACGCTATTCGAGTTGTCGGCAACGGTGGTGCGGACGCTAAGATCGAAACACCTGCAGATAACTTGGCCTACGAAGTTGGCTTCAATGCATTGAACCAGCCTCTGCCTGACGGCACCACTTTGGATGTGCCCAAGAATGTATCGTTGATGATCGATGCCGGTGCCGTTTTGAAACTGCGTCGCGCACGTGTCGGTGTAGGCAGCACCTCGGTAGCTGTGGATCGCAGTGGCTCATCGCTACAAGTTCTTGGTACACCCCGTATGCTCAGCAGCTCGGGATCGATCCTAGTTGATTCTGTCGGTGTTCCCGTAACAGGCAGCGTATACTTCACCTCTTTGCACGACAAAACCATCGGTAGAGACACGAATGCAGATCGCTTCCCACCTGCAGTTGCTGCCGGTGATTGGGGTGGTCTCGACTTCCGCAATCGCGTCGATGCGGCCGATGCTAGCCGTACTAACTTGGAACGCGATGCGTTGTTCCTCAACTCGTTGACCTTCGCTGACATTCGTTATGGTGGTGGTCAAGTTGTGGTTGATAGCAACTCGCAAGTGATTGCTCCAGTTGCGATGGTCGATGCACGTCCAACCGTTGCTTACTCCTCGATCAGTCGCAGTGCAGATGCTGCGATGAGCGCGACACCAAACACCTTCTTGGAAAGCAACTTCCAAGATCCACAATCTCAAATTACTGGCCTTTACAGCTCCGATGTGACCCGCGTAGGTCCTGACATCGTCGGCAATCGATTGAGCAACAACTCGATCAACGGCCTGTTCGTAAAGGTTTCAACTGGTCAGCAAAGTGCTCAAACCGAAAGTTTGACGGTTGCTGCTCGCTTTGATGATACCGATATCGTGCACGTTTTGACTGAGAACTTGACAATTGCCGGTACAGCTGGCGGTCCAGTCTTGAATGGCACTTCGCCTGCAACCACTTTGGTTGTACTGGGCGCTCAAATCGGTGGCACATTGGCGACCGGTACCTATCGATATCGCTTAACCTTCGTCGATGCTTCAGGCAACGAATCGTTAGTATCTGAAGAAACGCAGGCTGTAACATTGGCAGCGGGTCAAGGGACCGCAGTTTTGACGAACTTGCCAATCGTTCCGGCAGGCAGCGGTTTTGTATCGCGACGCTTGTATCGTTCCGATAACACTGGAACGGGCAACTATCAGTTGGCTGCCATTCTGAATGCCAACGCCACAACCTACGTCGATTCGGGTGCAACCATCGGCGGTGCGTTACCTGCCGCCACCACCAACTTGCGAGCACGTCTCGATGCAAGCTTGAACGTTGATCCAGGCACTGTGATCAAGTTGCAAGGCTCGCGTATTGAAGTTGGTATCGGTGCACAATTAACCGCTGAAGGTCGTGATGGACATCCAGTCGTCTTCACTTCGATGGACGATGTTCGCTTTGGTGGCTCGGGAACATTCTCGACCATTTCACGTACGACACCAAGAACGCCTGCCGCCGGTGACTGGGGTGGTATCGTTGCATTGCAGACTTCCAGCTTGTCGCTCGATTACGCCAATCTCGCCTTCGGTGGTGGTACAACTCGAATCGAAGGTGGATTCGCCGGCTTTAACGCAGTAGAAGTTCATCAAGCGGAAGCTCGAATCGCTCATTCGACCATCGAAAGCAGCGAATTGGGTACATTGGGAACTACCGATCCTGATCGTGCGGGTCGCGGAGTCAACGACAACGCTACCATCTTTGTACGTGGTGCTCAGCCAACGATCATTGGCAACACGATCGTCGATAGCCTTGGGGCTGCGATGAGCATCAATGCCAATTCGCTCAACTCGGACTTTGTTCGTGATAAGGGTCGTTCAACGGGTGCGTTGGATGCCTCGACCGAATACTTCGATAATCAAGGTGCTTTGATCCGCGAAAACCGTTTGGGGAACAACGGTATCAACGGCTTGTTCGTACGCGGACAAGAGTTGACCACTCAATCGGTTTGGGACGACACCGACATCGTTCATGTTTTGCAGAGTGAAGTGTTGGTAACCAACGTGCACGCCTTTGGTGGCTTGCGATTGGAAAGCAGCCCAACATCGAGTTTGGTCGTCAAATTACAAGGCGCTAATGCGGGCCTAACCGCAAGTGGTACAGAACTCGATATCTATGATCGCATTGGTGGTTCGGTTCAATTGGTTGGCCAACCTGGCTTCCCAGTTACCCTGACTTCAGCTGAAGACTGCACGATCGGAGCTGGCTGGACACCTGAAGGTGCTCATCAAACCGATACGATGAATACTCGCGCTTGTGTGGCTGACGAGACTTCAGCAAAATTCGCTGACATCGTAGTGGTGATGGATGAGTCGGGCAGTATGTTCACGACTCAACAATTCTCGATTCAGTTGGTTGCACAACTTGAAGCTGCTTTACAAGCGGCAGGCATTGGAACTAGCTCGGCGGGTGGCAACCGTTACGGTTTGACCGGATACGGTGGATTCCCAGACGATGCTCGTGGATTACCTTTAGGTCCGAACAATCGCTTGTTTGGTACGGCAGCTGAGTATGCAGCGGCTGCAGCTAACCTGACGATTTCGGGCGCAACAGAAGACGGTTATGACGGCATCAACTTTGTTGTGGATAATTATGCCTTCCGTCCACAAGCTGAGAAATTTATCATTCTTGCGACGGATGAGGACCGCGATATCACCGATCCATCGTTGACCTATCAATCAACCTTGGCTCGATTGCAAGCTGCCGACATTTCACTTCAGGGTATCCTTGGGGTGTTTATTGTTGACCAAGGTTTCAACACCGCTTTGGCGATCGATTCAACCGATACGGTTTACTTGGCCAATGGCACTGGTGGATTTACGACCTCTCCGAATGGTCAGATTACCGGTGCGACCGGCAACACGATTGTGGACTATGCCGACATGGTGTTCGCGACCGGCGGTATCGCTGGTGACATTTTCCAAATCGGCCAAGGTGGCCTAGTAACCGACAGCTTTGGTCAAGCGATGATTGGCTCGATCGTGGCACAAGCTGGTGGTAACCCATCGCAACCAGGCGATTGGCGTGGCGTCCGTTTGGAAACGCTCAGCAACGATCGCAACGTTCAGATCGTCACCGAAAACGAAGCGACCACATTAGGCGGCGCGGGCATCAACGGCAGTCCAAGCACTGCTCAGAATTTGGGACGTTTGGCCGCCAACCTTAACTCGGGCGATGAAAATCAACGCCTCGGTTATGAAATCCAAGGTGCCTTGGGTGGACGCCGCGACTTGGACGTATACAGTTTCAGCGCCAAAGCGGGCACAGAAGTTTGGTTGGATATCGATCGCACCAATAGCTCGCTGGATACCGTTATTGAGCTTTTGGATGCCAACGGAAACATCTTGGCTTTGTCCAACGATTCGTACTCAGAAGAACTGGGTACCTCGCTGCTTTTCCGCAGCCCATCGATGGCAGAGAACTCGGTACATACCTTGCGTAAGAGCCCCTTGGAACTTTACCCAACCAGCGCGTTGAGTGAAGCTAAGGACCTTTACAGCACCAATGTCCGCGACG
Source organism: Pirellulaceae bacterium (assembly GCA_044371785.1). Lineage (GTDB taxonomy): Bacteria > Planctomycetota > Planctomycetia > Pirellulales > Pirellulaceae > JAFLCP01. The sequence continues at coordinate 4,771 of JBILTA010000813.1, forward strand.
CTGGTATGCGTTTGATTTTGCCTGGCCAACCAGGTAGTGAAAACGTTTACCACATCCGCGTTCGCAGCAGCAGCCTTGCAAGTGGCGGCACCGTCGCCGACTTGCTCACCGCTGCCAGCTTGACTGGTGGTTTGACCTATGGACCATACCAACTACAAGTTCGCTTGCGAGAAACAGACGAGTTTCCTGGTTCGTCGGTCAACTATGCCGACATTCGTTTTGCCACTACAGGCATTGAAGCTCTCGGCTTGCCATTACACTCACCACTGGTTGGTGAATTGGGCGAAGTTGAAAACAACCAAGATCCAACCACGACAAACGGCCAGAACGTAGGCAACTTGCTGCAGTCGGATCGTCAAGCGATCAGCGTTGCGGGTGACTTGGCTACCGCCAACGATGTGGATTGGTATCAGTTCTCATTGAGCTACCAGTCGATTTCTCCAACTGGCTTGATCAATTATTTCTCAACCGTCTTTGATATCGATTACGCTGATGGTTTAGGTCGTCCCAATACCTCGATGTACATCTTTGATTCGCAGGGACGGCTTATCCTCAGCGGCCTAAACAGTAATGTGGCCGATGACCGTGGTACCGCTCAGAGCGATCTATCAGGTGGTTCGGCAGGTACTCAAGATCCATACATTGGCACCGTTGAGTTGCAAGAAGGTCAGTACTTCCTGGCAATCAGCAATACCAGCCGTCAGCCATCGGTCCTTAGCAACCCGCTGGTTCGCTTACAACCTGTATCTGGCTCACGTGTGATCGCTCGCGATCACGTGGACAGCCCAGCCTTGTTGCCATCGGAAACTCCACTGACCGACCTATTCACTACCAGCACCAGCGTTGTTCCATACAGCCTTGGCGATGTGGTGATGTATGTTAGCCAGGACGTTGGTTTCCAAGTTACCAACTTGTACATGGTCAATCCATTTACGGGAACCGTGACCAACACTGTAGGTCGCTTCAACTTCGATGTTCAAGATATCGGTATGCGATACAACGGCACGTTGCGTGCTTACGACTTGCCATTCACAACTGGCAACGTCGACCTCGATACCTTGGCAGATTACATCGATATCAATCCAGGTACAGCAGCTGCGGCTGACATTGGCGATTTGGGAATCCAAACTTTCCGTACCGATGGAGCGGGCGCTGTACAAGACGCGAACGTTGGCTTCTTCGTCGAAGCGGTTACGTTTACCGAAATCGGTGGTCAAGAACGTGGTTACATCGTCGGTAATCGCCCTGTAACACCAGGCCCAGCTTACTTCTCGAACGTCTTGTACGAGATCGATGAAAACAGCGGTGCTGCAACCGGTGCTCCAGCCGCAAACCGAACCGACGCCGCTCGTGTTCAAGGTGCTGGTACGGACATCCGTGAACGTGGTTTCATCGAAACCAACCCAGTGGGTCTCGCCGTGTCTCGCCAGATGGTAACTTCGGAAGCCACTCGAGTAGCCGCTGATGGTACCACCACGACATTGATTGCTGATGGTAGACGCTTCCAAGTTGCTACTACAAGCGGTACCAACTTGACGTTCGAAATGAACACCGGACCTGAATTCACCATCACTTACGATCCAGCAGCGGGCCGCAACGTCCGCGATGGCGATCGCTTCGAAGTGAACGGCCAAATCTATGAATTCGATACAGGTCCTGTGGTAGTCATCGGTGCAACCACCGGTGCTGGACTCAGTGCTGGCTCAACAGTCCGCATCGTTGACAGCTTCAACGTCATCCGCACCTTCGAGTTCACTCAATCGGGCTCGGTTGCCAGCGGAAATATCCCAGTTCTTTACACGGCGGCCCAGACACAAGCACAATTGGTTGCATCTTTGATTGCTGCCATCAATGCTCAGACTGGTTTCGCGACTCGGGCTTCAACGGTTCCAGGTGGCAATCGCATCTCGCTGACGAACACCTCGTCTAGCACCACTGCAACCGTAACAGGCACTGGCGTCACGATTTCCGGTAACCCTGGCAACAGCGTTGGCTTGTCGGTTCCGATCGAAGAAAATGCTACCTTGGTTCAATTTATTGATGCTATCCAACGAGCCGTTGGCAACAACGTTACCGTTTCCGTTGATGGTGATCGCTTGAACTTTTCGGGTGCTAACTCGGTTCAAGTGACCGACTTGGTCAACCGAGGCATCTTGACCGCTCGTACTGGCAACAGCGCAGTAAGCCCTGGTGCTATCGCGGTGAACTTCTTGGCAAATGACGACGCTGCTGATATTTCTGCTCGAATTGCTCGAGCCATCAACGGAGCAGGAATTGTTGGTCTTACTGCTTCGGTCAGTGGATCCGACGTTTTGGTTTCGGGTGGTAACTTTGTGAATGCGGATACACCTTTCCGTCTCGCAGGTGTTGCTCCTGGTGGAATCGTGACCGGTATCGCCGTTGTCGAAGGCGTACTTTTCGCTGTGAGCGACCGTGGTGGTTTGTACCGAGTTGGCAACCCAACAGGTGTAACCAACGGCAACATCGCAACCTACGTCTCCACGTCATCGGATCTTTTGGGCATTCAGTTCTCTGGCTTGTCCTCTGGGCCAGTACGCTTGAGCAACGGTAGTTACGCGGAAGTCTTGTTTGGTACCGATGTGTTTGGTCGAATCTTTGCGTTCGATACAGAAGGTAATCTGTTGCCAATTTTCGCAGGTGGTGCAACCAGCGTAGCAACGGGCTTGTTCAACCTCAACGGTGTCACCTTCGCTCCGCTCGATTACAACTTGTGGCACGAAAGCAACAACCGTGCAAACGATGCTGGCCATGGTTTGGACGCATTGCCAGATGGCACCCGAAACGCAGTACCTGGTAACACCAGCTACTACTTCGGCTTCGAATCCCCTGCCGCTAACAACGCTGCCTACACAACTGTTAGCCATCCTGGCTTCACCAACAGCTATAACTTCGCTGGTGGCGCACAAGGCGTGTTGCTCAGCAATCCGTTCGATCTTTCGGGAATCGGTGCAGACGATCAGCCAACGTTGTACTTCAACTACTTCTTGGCTACTGAAGGCGCCAACTCTGATCTCAACGATTTGGACCCAATGCTAGATGCCTTCCGCGTTTATGCGGGTGGCGATGATGGTGCATGGCAATTGCTAACCACCAACAATAGCGAACGCGGCGCAGGTTCGTTCGATGACGAACTCGATGTGCCAAACTCACAAGAGACCTTCGATAACACCGGTGTATGGCGACAAGCTCGCGTTAATCTAGGTGATTTCGCGGGTCAAGAAAATGTTCGCTTGCGAATTGAATTCAGCACCGCTGGCAGCTTCGGCTATGGAGCTCAAGGTGGCAGAGGACCTGAGATTCGCCTTGTCGGTGGTAACAAAGTTCGCGACGGCCAAACTGTAACAGTCAACGGTGTCGATTTCGAAATCGAAATGGGAACCACTCTGGTAATCCCAGCTGGCTCGGCTCTCCGAGATGGCGATAGCATCACCATCGATGGTCAACGTTTTGTGTTCGACTTAAACGGCAGCGGAGTGTCGGCTCCCGACGTGGCTGTCCCTTACGCTGCAACCGAAACCTCCGATGTGATCGCTCAACGGCTATTGGCATTGGTGGAAGCAAACTTTGCTACCAAGCCATCGATCAGCGGCTTGAACTTCACTGCAGAGTCGAACGACACGCTCACCACGGCTACCCGTACAACAATCACGGGTGATTCGATTACGGTTTCTGGCACTGGCAATATTGGCGATAACCCATTGCTGGTAACAACGCCATCGACAGACATCGATTTAGTTCGCATGCAACTGGCTTACGGTGCTAGCGTAACGGTTTCCGCTACCGCAACTGGTGCCTTGACGCTCAACCCAATGTTGCGAATCTTCGATTCCAACGGTGTGGAGATTGCATCCAATGACAACTTCACGGGCGTAAATGCACGAGTCACTTTCACAGCTCCTGCTGATGGCTTGTACTACATCGGTGTTAGCGGTTCAGGCAACAACGCTTACAACCCAGCTGTGTTTGGAACAGGTGCAGCTAGTAGCGTAGGTGATTACCGCTTGGACATCGACGTGACGCGTATGCTCGATGCTGAAGTTGTCGACAACCGCTTGCAATTGCTCGGTGCTGCCAACGTTTCGGTAACACCTGGTTCAGCGATTGTGGTCGAAGGTAGCATGGGTACAACGGGCTTGCCTGTTGTCATCAAGAGCACCATGACTGCGGATGAAGTAGGACAAGCCTTGCGTCAATCGATTGCAAACGCTTTGACCGGTGGTGCAACCGGCGTGATGAATATCTTCGCTGACACCATGGACATGACTGGCTTCAATGTAAGCAGCTCCGGTCCATTCGGGTTAACAAGCTTCCTTTTGGGTGATGCATTCGGTGGCTATAACTCATCGACCCAATTCGATGGTAGCCGAAATGCTCAGTTCCCTGGTGCTTTGCGTGCCCAGAACAACAACTTCGAAGGTGTCTATGTTGATGACTTTATCATCGGCACCATCGAACGAGGTGAGACGGTTATCAACGCAACGCCAAATACTGGCTTCACCGCATCGAATCCTGTCGGCAATGACATCCTGGTCGGACCATACCAATTGGAAATCCGCGGTGGCAGCTCACGCGGTCTTGAAATCTCCGCGACAACGCCTTCGTTCTTATACACAGAAGTGTACGAGCCAAACGAGCGAACTGCGAACGGCACTTCAATCACGTTCAACGGTGCGATCTCTTTGGTTGATGGCACAACCTTCAGCCTCAGTGATGGCGTGAACACGGTTGTGTTTGAGTTCGAAGATGAAGTTGTGGGCAACGGTGTAACTGCAGGTCGAATCCCTGTTCCTTACAATGCAATGTTCAACAATGTCACCAACACGAACACCGCAGAAACGGCTGCTGTGATCGCAGCTCGAATTCGAGACTTGATCAACAGTCCATTGGTGCAAAGCTTGATCAAAGTTAAGGCTAACCTATCGAATGGCGATTCGATCGGTGCCACCAGCGACACGATCGACTTGTTCGGAACCGTGACTGCAGTTGTTCCAACGGAAGTTGGAACCGCTACGGTCTACACCGGCATGGGCGATGCTAACCGTGAACGTGATCAAGGTCAGGTGATTATCCAGAACAGCCGTGTAACCGATTCATTGAACTTTGGTATCTTGATTGACACCAATGCTCGCTCGGCAACCACGGGTGCAGCTAGCCCTGGCACACCACGCAACACGGTTGTTCAAAATACACTCCGCCAAATCCCTGGTGTGGTCGTAATGAACAACGAGTTGGTAGCAAATCGTAGCGGTGGTATTCAACTTATCGGTGCAACCAACACCGCTGGTACCCCAGCCGCATCGGTACCGGTTGCTCGAATCATCAATAACACGATTGTTGGTGGTTTGATCTCTGCCCCTGCAACTCCAGATAGTGCAACTTTCGGTGGCCAATTCTTCGCTCAAGGTAGCGTAGCCTTTGCTGATTCGGTAGTTAGCTACGATCCAAACTTCGGCGGTGGACCGGTTCCATTGAACACATTGCAAAACGCCGCCAATGCTTTGGGTACTCCGAACTACACCGGCACCGGCGAACCTGTTGGAAACGACAACGTGGTCAGCTTGGGCCGCGGTGGTCGCTTGATCGTTCAGTTCACCGATAACCGACTGACTGGTTCAGGCAATACGAATCCAGACTTGATGATCTTCGAAGTGGGTACTGCGGAATTGGTCGCTGTGGCGGTCAGCACCGACGGTATCAACTACACCGATGTTGGCTTTGCCAGCGGTGCATTCCCGACCATCGATTTGGATGCTTACGGGTTTAACACTTCAAGCCGCATTTCCCATGTACGCTTGACGGACGTAATCGCTGATGGATCGACCTCAGGTGACTCGGTTGGTGCCGATATTGACGCTGTAGGTGCCCTCAGCTCAATCCAACTTGCAGGTTATACCGCAGGTGGAACGGGTATCTCGATCCAGAACAATGTGAGCCCAACGTTGCTCAATAACGTACTGGTTAACAACACCAGCGGTGTCGCGTTTGTCAACGCAACTCCAAGTAACACCATCATCGGTGGTACGGTTTACCAGTTGAATACCAACAACGTGAGTGGTTCAACAAACCTCGGTCAATTCCCGCTTCAGATTGCTGATTCAACCCAAGTCTTCATCGACCCAATCAGCCGCAACTTCTATCCAGATCGCTTCTCGCCGCTGGTAGATTCCGCTGTGGATTCGCTGCAAGATCGTCCAAACATGGTGGCTGTGAAGCAAGCTTTGGGAATTCCAGCTTCGGCTGTTTTGGCACCAGACTATGACCGCAACGGTCTGTTGCGAGTCAACTCATCTTCGGGTGGTGGTATCGGCAACAATGTGTTCAAGGACCGTGGCTCGCTTGATCGTGCAGACTCGGTGCGGCCAACCGTTTCGTTGCTGAACCCACAAGATAATGATGCTGCCGGATTGGATTCCAATTCCGAAACCACGGTTGTTGAACTAACCAACATCACCATGAACTACTTCGACATCCAGTTAAATGATGGAAGTGGTGTAGCTGAAGGTAATCGCGGTTCGAACATCGACGACAGCACTGTCACCAGTCAATCGTTTGTTGTGTACAAAGATCGCCAACCATTGGTTGAAGGTATCGACTATCGATTCGGATATGACTCGACAAACAATGTCATTCGCTTGACACCGCTGGCTGGTGTTTGGGAATTGGATGCTGTTTACCAAATCCGCTTCCTCAACAGTTCACAAACCATTATCCAAGCTCAAGCAGCATCGGCTTACGCAGATGCCTCGAAGATCCAGATCTTAGGCACCAACGGCAGCACGAAGACACTTGAAATTGATACTGGTTTGATTGTGACGATCCCTGCAACCACAACCGGCCTGGCAGATGTCACAGAGGGCGAAGTGGTTGTTCTTGACGACGGCAACCGTCGACTCACCTTCGAATTCGATTCCAACAACTCGGTTTCGTCTGGTAACATTCGCGTAGCCTTCAACAGCAGCAGCACTGCTGAAAACGTCGCTCAATCTTTGTTGAACGCGATTGCTGCCAACGGCATGACCTTCGCGACAGTATCACTGGGCAATGGTCGCATCCAATTGCACAGTGCTAATCCATCGTCGGCTTCCACAACCGGCTTGATCACCTTCAGTGGTGCAACCGGTGTGACACCAAACTTCGGTTTGCGAATTCCGCTGGAAGGTGGTGTACCAGTTGGCTTGGACGATGGCGAAACCTTCGTCATCAGTCGAGGCAGCTTGAGCGTGACTTTCGAATTGGACTTCAACAATTCGGTAACCACCGGTAATCGAGCTGTTCGCTTGGTCGTTGGCCAATCCGCAGCGAGTGTTGGAGCCGCTTTGGTAACTGCAATCACCAATGCGGGCCTTGGCTTAACCCCAACCTATACGGGTGCTGGTTTGGTCGAACTTGGCAGCCAAGCGGACTTGGTTGTTAACACAAGCTTGTCCGACTTGACTCAAGTTGGCCAAGCCGGTGTGGCTGGTTCGATCCGTGTTCGCCTTGATGCGACCGTAGCTAACGATGCTACCGCAGTTGCCGCAATTTTCGCTGATGCGATCAATTCCGCAGCAGTGACAGGTGTCTCTGCCACAGCGATCGGTGACCGTATCTTGGTACAAGGTGCGACCGGAGTTGTAGGTGGTAACACCATCGCCGCTAACCCAATCAAGGATTTGGCTGGCAACACCTTGAGCCCGAACCAAACAACGGGTGAAACCACCTTGACCATCTTCCTCGGTCAAGGTTTCGACTACGGTGATGCTCCAGACCCTAGCTATCAAACCTTGGGTGACAGCAATGGTGCACGCCACACAGTTGTAACTGGCTATAGCTTAGGTATCTTGAACAATGCAGACGCTGACGCTCGCGTCGTCGATGCAGACAATGATGATGGTGTTTCGATTACCTCAGTTCCAGGCAGTGGTATCTCCACTCCAACTGCTGGCTTCGCAACCCGTATTATCGTGACCGCTCAAGGCATCACCGCAAGCCGACCAGGTTTGCTCAATGCTTGGATCGACTTTAATGGTAACGGCAGCTTCGACAGCACCGAAAAGATCTTCAACAACGTCACTTTAGTAAACGGTTCCAATACCTTCAACATCACGATCCCAACCTCAGCCGTTGCAGGTGATACTTGGGCTCGCTTCCGCTTGAGCAGCACCGGTACCGCCGATGCGTTCGGTGCAGCAATTGATGGTGAAGTAGAAGATTACAAGTTGAAGATCTCGGCTAACCCATTCCAAAACAGCACCAATCGCTACGATGTGAGCGGTGACGGCTTTGTGTCGGCCATCGATGCTTTGCAGTTGATCAACTTCTTGAACATCAACGGACCACGACCACTGCCATTGCCACCAGGCATGACTCGCCCAGCCTTCCCAGATGTGGATGGCAACGGCTTCATCAATGCGACCGATGCTTTGGCGGTGATCAATTACCTGAACTCTCGCCCAGCCGGCGAAGGCGAAGGTAGTGCGGAAGGTGAAGGCGACGTAAACGACCTGTTCGGTTTAAGCAGCTTGATGGCAGGTGCAAGCCTGTCCGCTAGCCCAGCGGCCGCACCAGCCGCTCGCAATTACACCGAACTTCGTTTGGGTGACTTCTTGCACCTCAGCCATGCAGTTCCAATGGGACCTGCGGCTACCGCAAACGCTTGGTGGGATGAAGCAGAATTGGTCAGCGAGAGCTTTGTTGATGAGTTGGCTGGAGCATACTCAAGCCAGTTCACCGACAGCCACGATGAGTTGTTCGCCGATTTGGAATTGGACCTATAGTCTGATCTAGATCTGAGGAAATCGAGCTCTACGAGACCCTCGACTATGTCGGGGGTCTTTTTTTGTTGGCAAGGACGACACCAAAAGAATTCCCAAAAGAAGTACTCCGGAAGTGGTAACCTAGCAGCAAAATCGACACAATCCACAAAGTCTCAAGGTAGTTGGCCGAAACTTGAGGTCAAAAAATCTGCGGATTTGAGGGAATCTTCTCTTCCACCTACCATCTAACAAGGGATGCACATCTTTCTCATCGTACGGTCGGTTAAACAGTCATGTCCCAAGGTCGTCGGAAAAACCGCAGGAAAACAACGCGTCAACCTCGTTTAGAGGCTCTTGAAACGCGTCAGCTGTTCGCGTCGCTTCCGTTCGGAGCTCAACCAGGAGATACCGGCGAGTTCATGCTTGGCCGTATCGCCGTCACCCCCGTCCTTTTGGAAAGCGATGGTTCAATCGATCTCAATCAATACGATTGGGGCACGAGCCAAATCCAAGAAGTGCTCAACAACTTGGATCAAGGGATGCAGTGGTGGGACGATTTGCTGCAAACCAAATCGAGCGTTCATGACTTGGAGTGGGTCATTGACGATCAGTTTGCCGTCAATCCGGTCAAAACGGGTTATGAACCTATAACACGTGTCAGCAATGATTTTCGTTTTTGGGTTCGAGAATTTCTGAATGGCCGGGGCTATAACACCACTGGCAGCATCGATTCGGACATGCGATTGTTCAACGATGCTCAACGGCAACGCCTCGGTACGGACTGGTCTTTCACGATTTTTGTCGTCAATTCACATTTTGATCCCGATGGCAACTTTGCGGCAGGTGGATCATTCAGCCGTGCATTTGCCTTTGCGGGTGGCCTTTATTTTGTCACGCCATCCACTCGACCTGCCTCAACCTACACTCATGAAACAGGACACATGTTCTGGGCACGAGATGAATATCTGGGCGGAGGCAGCTACACTCAACGTCGCGGCTATTACAACGCGCAAAACCTAAATGCCGCCGACAATCCTACACCTGGATTTGTCCAACAACCGAGCATCATGACGGCAGGTGGGTTGCTACAACAAGCCTATAACAACTTGGTCAGCGCGGATGCCACGCTCGAACAAATCGGCTGGAAGGACTCCGATGGCGACGGAATCTTCGATGTCCTTGACGTCCCAATTCAGTTACAAGGCCGCGGATTCTGGGATGCTACTGCCAAACAATATCGTTTTATTGGCTCAGCTCAAGTCGGCACACTTCACAACTTAAATTCGTCGGGCTTGCGCAACGATATCACGCTCAATGAAATTTCCCGACTCGAGTATCGTGTTGATGGCGGTGCATGGCAAACTCTACAAACGGTTAATGCCTACACCACAAGCTTCGACCTCTCCATTCCGATACCAGAGGGTTCGAACCAAATCGAGATTCGTGCCGTGGGCGATATTGTGGGAATCGAAAGCACCACATACACCAGTCCAGTCTATCGTCCTAACATCACCAATGTGAACGGCATCAGCGGTGTTGCTTGGGTCGACGATGATCGTGATGATATTTGGGATCCGTCCGAGTATGGACGAACGGAGTGGTTTGTCGATTTGGTTAATAGCCAAGGAACACCCATTTCGCTTCAAACGGTATTCAACCCAGACAATTTCTCTGCGGGTGAATTGCCGAATAATTTCAATTCGCGAGTCGTGTTTTCTTCCGTTGGTACATTGACCGATGGGCGGGTTGGCTTTTTCACCGATTCAACCGGAACACTCGGCCAAACCTTTCAGGCATACTCTCCGTCAACGCAAACCTGGTCCAGTGTTTGGACCGATGCGTCACAGCGATTGCAAGCCAACTTTGCATCCGCCACCAGCCAAGTTGAAGTTGACATTATCGGCAGTGGCTCGAACTCGGTGGGTCGCATCGATGCCTTTAATTCGGCAGGCCAGTTGATCGCTCGTGCAACGAGTCCCAATCTCAGCAACGGCCAACGCGTTACCCTTCGTGTGGGACGTATTCAAAATGATATCGCTTATGTGATTATCGGTGGCCAAGGTGCTGGAAGAACGATTCGCATCGACGATTTCCGAATGGGCGCCACGTCCTCGGTCCCCACCAACAATCAAGGCCAATATCGATTCGATAACCTGCCCGCAGGAACCTATTACGTCAAAGCGCGGCCATCAAACAACGTCTATAACTCCACGTCGCCATCGAACGGAATTCAAATGGTCACCTTGGTTGCCGGTGTACCGTCGACCAATGTTGATTTTTCGTTCGAGTACATGTCAAGCGCTTGGCAAAATCCAGATAATCGATTCGATGCTGATGACAACAATGCGATCAATGCTATCGATGCCCTCGTCATCATCAACGAACTCAATCGCGGTGGTGATTCAGACCTAAGCAAACGTGGCAGTAGCACACCCTATGTGGATGTTTCGGGTGACGGGTATCTAACTGCAATCGATGCCCTGCAAGTGATCAATTATCTCAATAGCCGTGGTGGAGCGAGTGGCGAAGGGGACAGTTCCTCCGGCAACTCCAATTTCGGTAACTCCGGTTCAGGATCCTCTGGGTCCGGTTGGACGTCAGGCGGCGGTTCTGCGTCAGGCGGCGGGGGAGGAACTGCCGAAGGTGAAGCTGCCGCCTTAGACAACCCACAGTCAACAGTGCGCCGATACGCTCTTCCTTCCGGACGCCTCCAAAATATAGTCCAAATGGGTACACCTACATTAACGGGCCCCATATATGTGAATCC